>JAFGIF010000231.1 GCA_016929755.1 Deltaproteobacteria bacterium
ACCTGCTGGAAGGTACGCTCGATAGCCCTGAAATCCGGCATATACAGAAGCTGCTCGGCATACATCACCCCAACCAGGGTCAGGTGGGGAAAGTCGTGCCCCTTGGCTATCATCTGGGTCCCTACAATCACGTCGACGCGCCGATCACGAATAGCCGAGAGGGCCAGATCGAGTTTCCCGGGCGTGTTCACTTCATCCGAGTCCATGCGAAGAATGCGAATCCCGGGAAAATGCGCAAGGACCTCTTCCATGATCCTCTCGGTCCCCAGACCGATCGGCCGCATATCAAGACAGCCGCAATCCGGGCATATCTCGGGCAGTTTCTGCGTATACCCGCAATAATGACAGAAGGCTGCGGTCTTTGCTTTATGATAGGTCAGGCTTCTGTCGCAGCGAGTGCATTTAAGCACCTTGCCGCATGCAGGGCATACCATGGCGGACGAAAAACCACGCCTGTTGATAAAAAGCAAAGTCTGCTCGCCCCGCTCGAGCGTCTCCTTGATGGCGGACAGCAGTTCCGCAGAAATTATCTCCGAGCGGCCCCGCATATCCACAATTTCCACATCGGGCAGGGCTGCCTCTCCGAATCTGGACTTAAGCACCACGAGCCCGGTCGAATTATTGCCGGCCTTGACAAATGTATCCATGCTGGGCGTGGCCGAGCCCAGTATCACCACGGCTTTCTGCCTCTGAGCCCTGAGAATGCTCAGGTCACGCGCATTATAGGGCACTCCGTCCGACTGTTTGAAGCTGCCGTCATGTTCCTCATCGACAACTATCAGGCCGATATCTCTCAGCGGTGCAAAAATCGCGGAGCGTGTCCCAAGCACGAATCTGGCATTTCCTCGAGCTACTTTGAGAAATTCCAGCGCCCTGGCCCTGGGGCTCAAACCCGAATGAAACAGTGCCATCTCATTGGGAATCCGGCTCCGGATTCTTTCAATGGTCTGGGGGGTCAGAGCGATTTCCGGAACCATATAGAGCACCGAGCGCCCGGATTCAAGGGCCTTAAGCGCACAGGCTAAATACACCTCGGTTTTACCCGATCCGGTAATCCCATGCAGCACAATCGAGCGAAATTCGCCGGAATTCATTGCCTGTACTATGATCCCGACCGCATCCTTCTGTTCGGGTGAATGATCGACTCGATGCATGATCCTGGGATTGGGCGTATATTCCCGCAGCTCGATCAACCCCCGCTGAACAAGACGCGCGATTGAAGCGGAAGATCCCGGAAATATCTTGCGTAAAACATCCGGGGCTATGCCGTCTTCGGGTATCGCACCCAGAATTGCTTTCTGCCTGCTTCCAAGGCGTCCATGTTTTATATCTGTCTTATATGCTAAACACTCCGGTTCCAGATCCAGGGTATTGCCTATTCGAAAATACGGGGGGAACGCCAGCGCCATACATGCACCGAGGCCGGCATGATAGTAGCGGGCGCACCACATGAGCAGCTCGATAATCTCCGGGGGAACCAGAGCAGACTTATCGATGATTTCAGATATGGGTTTGAGGCCGACCTTGTCATGGCGGCGCAGCGCAACAACAACTCCGACGTATGTGCAGGTTTTGACAGGCACACGCACCCGGCAGCCTACAAAGACCTTCATTTTTTCTGGTATCTTGTAGCTGAGCACCTTGGGAATGTTCAGAAACACCACCACCTCTGCGACACTGTAATGCATGAAAATCAAGTTAGCACTATCGGAAAAACAGCGAAACCACTTTATTGGAAAGACTCGGCTTGACTCTCTGCCTTAACTGCATTTATACTTATCAATAACTGTATTGGAGGAATTTTTGAAGGGTGTAGGTTTGGACCAAATTTTACGAGACCTGAAGGATAAAGACCCTGAAATCAAACGCATGGCTGCCAAGGCTGTTATAAAACAGTCACCCTCGCCTGACGATGTCTTTTTTTCAGTTTTACAAGACGCTGATCGTTCGACTGCCTTTGCTATCTATGATGTTTTGTTTGAATCACCACAGGATTTCTCATCGATATTCAAGCAGGCAACGAGTGATTCGGATCCCAGAGTCAGGTCCCAAGCCATTCGATATCTTTTCCGCAGGGGCAGTTTCCGTGTTGAGGACGGAATAAAGTGGCTAAAGGATGATGACCCGTACGTACGCCGCCGGGTGCTGAGCTACCTGTCGTGGAGCAATGACCGCTCAGCAATTGAGTCGATAACCAAACTGGCAGCAGAAGACCCTGACCCCCTCGTCCGCAAGGATGCACTGCGGCTGATTGCTGTCTGGGGCATCAGGGAAGATGCCGGCATGATTATCGAGACGCTCAAGGATGAAGATTTCGAGGTGAAAAAGCAGGCCATTTACACCCTGAAAAAAATTACCGGAGAAGATTTCGGTGAACCGATCGGCGCTTCAGAGGATCAGCTGGAGTGGATTGTAGCCAGATGGCAGGGATGGTGGGAAATCACCAAGGAAAACATATAATGGAACAGCCGACATACACCCCGAAAGAATTTGCATCACTGCTGGGCATCTCAAAATCCCGGCTTCTGAAAATGGAAGCCGATGGAAATTTTCCCCAACCACACAAACAAAACGGCATGCGCGTCTATATGCCCTTCGATATCCCGCTCTATCTCAATATTATCGGTAAGGATAAACTGGTTGTTAACAAAAGGCGGCAGATCTTCCTGAATTTCAAGGGCGGCACCGGCAAAACCAGTGTATCGGCTTTTTACGGGTTTCGTCTGGCACAGATCGGGATGGAGGTTCTGCTGATCGACCTGGATCCTCAGGGTCATCTGACTCAATGTTTCAGCATAGACTATTCTAATTTTGATGCCACTCTTTACAATGTGCTGATAGAGCGAATGGATATCCGGGAAGTTATTATCGATACCCCGGTTAAAAATCTGAAACTGATCCCGGCCAATCTTGATCTTTCGCCGGTCGAGCTTGCACTGACGTCGATGAATGCACGCGAATTGCGCCTGCGGAAATGCCTCGCGGAAATATCGGATGATTACGATGTGATCATAATGGATGCATCACCATCGATAGGGTTATTGAATCTGAACGGAATCCTGGCCTGCAACGAGCTCATGGTGCCGGTCCTGGCAGATTTTCTATCCTATCACGGATTGAAAATACTCTTTGAGACCATAGCAACCATCGAGGAAGATTTTGATTTCATTCTCGACAATATCTATATCTTTTTAAACCACTATAATGCATCACTGAACATTTCACAGCGATCCAGAGAAGCCCTGCAGGAACATTATAGCGATTATCTCATGAAAACGATCATCCGCCAGGATACAAAAATGGCAGAAGCTGCGAGCATGGGTATGCCAATTCATCAGTATGCACCAAGAACAAGGGGTACGTATGATATTGATGCCTTTATCAGAGAAATATTCCCAAAGCTGCCGATTGCCATTTAAGGAGATTTATGGTTACAATACATTTTATAAATGCCAAGCGCCATACTAACCATTTATTGATATGAGGAGAACTCTATTATGAAAGATGGTTTTGACAAAAGTGTTGCCGAGAAGATGCCCAAAAGCCAGAAACAACGCCCGAACAGACC
>JAFGIF010000033.1 GCA_016929755.1 Deltaproteobacteria bacterium
TCAGCCCGGCATGTCGGGCCAGTTCTTCGGTAGGGCACATGCACAGGGTCCAGCCGAACAGGCCCTGTTCCTCACGGCTGTCAAGGATATCGCGCAGAGGTTTCCTGGCGATAGTGGCTTTGCCGATCCTTTTGGGATCAATACCGCCCAAGTGCGTGATGGACTCCGGCGCATGCAGAAATATGCCCCCGTTCAGACTTTGAAACAGTTCCATATCGCCGGGGGGCTGAAATACAAGCTGCCGGGAATCGGAAAGCTCGAAAAAACTGATCTCCATTGCCGTGGTCGATGTCATGCGCTGCACCGGGTTCATGCCCTTTTCCAGAATCCTGGCATATAGAATCTCGGCCAGTCTGGTTGCAGGCCTGTCATAGCGGATCAGAATTATATCGTTTTTCTTGAAAGCCCCGGTTCTGGCGGTCTTCAAGCCCCATAAGAGCACATCTGCATAGCGATGCAACTGCTTGTCAGAAAGCATATTATATCTCCTTGATAATGTTTATATTTCCTTTATACATCTTAACACTGTTTTTTAATCGAAGTCTCAGCTTGCATCTGTAAATACTTGTTCGACAATTTTATATTAATTTGTACAAGTTCTCTCAGCCAATTTGTTTCTTTTTCCGAAAGCTGTTTTTTCACCTCTGCCGGGATGCCTTTCACCATTTGGCAAGGGCCAATTTCCTGCCTTTCGGTAACAACCGAGCCAGCCGCAACGATTGACCCTGCCTTAACACACACATCATTCATAACAATTGCGCCCATTCCAATAAGACAATCAGCTTCAATAGTACAGCCGTGAATAATAGCTCCATGACCGACTGTTACATTTTCTCCTATTACGCACGGGCTACCCGGATCTGCATGCAGAACACAGTTATCCTGAATATTTGAATTTGCTCCAATGACGATCGGAGCTGTTTCGCCGCGCACCACGGTTCCGTACCAGATACTGGATCCATCCCCGATTTCTACGTCGCCAACCACGGTGGCATTCGGCGCAATAAACACATTTTTACCGATCCGGGGTCGTTTGCCAAAAAAATTAATTATCATGCTGTCTCCAATTATAAACAAAAAAAATATCTTCCACATACACGTATTACCTTTTTTACTGAAAAGCTGTAAACCTTTTTGTAAATCAATAAAGTTACATGCGATTGCAAAACACTTCAATTCCATACAGGTATCCTGTGGAGGCTAAAATCATAAATAATTTTGGCACCGATTCCAAATAAAATCAGAGACGCGATTTTATCAAGCGGATTACAGATCCGAGTACGGGAATATGCTCAAACAGGCCACTGGCAGCATCCCAGTAATCCTGATGAAGGACAACTTTACCATGATCATCGAAGCGGATATGCGTCATGCCGATGGAATGCATTATCTGACCTTTCTTGAATTTTTTGAACTGCACATCCATTTCCCAGCGGAAATAGTAGTCTCCATCTGAAACCGCCATAGCGGTTATCCTTCCAATAACCCGTTCGGTGGTTTGTGCCGTACGGATAAAATAGCGCTCAATCTCTTCGGCTCCATTTAATTCTGTGAGCGTATCATTGAAAAAGGCATCAGCGGCATAGACAGCCTTACACATTGCCCGTATGTTGCCCTGCGTCAAGTTTGAAATGAATGCGGAAAAACGATCGATAGCTTCGCGTTCCTGCACACTGCTTGGCTCTAAGGTCTGCACTTTTTTTGGATCCGTTCTTTCCAGTGCATCACGGTATGACATGGCCCTCTCCTTTTATTTCCGGATATCATTCATAGAGACCTCAATGGCGGCCTCCTTAAGATTTACCTGTTTTAAAAAAAGCCCACAGACCGGTCTGGGGCTTTGCGCTGCATTTTCCGGGTCTGGAGGTAGAACATGTCCACTCGAGGTTAAGCATTTCACTCAAGCACCCGGCAAGCAAAAATCCCCAGGAATTATATCCTGAAGGGCCCGGATGAAATTTGTCGGTTGAAAAGCAATTCCCTTCTCCGGGAGGCGTGGGACAATGGGCAACATTCTCAAGTGTATAGGCAAACCTGATCGCAGCGTAATCAAGCATCCTGGAACGCAGGCCCAATGCTGTCCTAAGCGGTTGCGGAAGGGAGGGAAAGTAACTGAGATGAGGAACTCCGGCCAGAAGAACAGGGACATCCCCGAGCATGCTCCGAATTGAGGCAACCAGTCTTTCCAGATCGCGTACCCATCGTCTGGTTCCATGCACGCTCAAGACATCATTCACCCCCAGGCCGATCAGCACAATATCAGCCTTGATGTCCGCCATGCCCGGAACAATTTCTTTACGTACATCCTCGGCTGTATATCCGTTACGGCCTTTGGCATGCCAGATAACAGCATGCCCGGTACATCGGTTGAGTTCAAATGCTGTCTGTCCTACCAATGCATCCTCCTGGCTTAAAGCGCCCACACCCGCAATGGACGATTCACCAATCGCCAGCAGATAGATTGGGTTTCCGGTTCCGGAGAAAAAGCCCGTCTCAGAACCACCAGCAGCCGGCAGAATCGGTGTACGACTGCGTACATACTTTCCCTGAAAGACGAGAATCGGAAATAACACATAGGTGATTACTATTGTTAGAACATTCAGGATAACGCTCTTCACGGCCCAACTCCTGAAGAAATAGTGTATAAGCCATATCTTACGGGCATCCTGCAAACCCGGTGTAGAATCTTTTATTGCGAATCCATTTTCGTGAGTTCCTTAGCGATGCATCCAGGGTAACTTCGCCAGGTCCACATTTCCCCCTGATAAGATAATGCCTATCCTTTTCCCCGAAAACCTGCTTTTGTTTTTTAACACTGCTCCCAATGGCACTGCTGAAGATGGCTCTATGATGATTTTCATCCTCTCCCAGACCAGACGCATGGCCCGCACGATATTCTCTTCGCTGACGGTTATGATATCTGTAACAAGCCTCTTGATAATTGGAAATGTCAGTGTTCCCAACGAGGTTCGCAATCCGTCTGCAATGGTATCAGGATTTTCGGCCGGAATAATTTTCCCGGCCTGAAACGAACGGTATGCATCATCAGCCCTTTGGGGCTCAGCAGCTATCACTTCACTTTGGGGCGAGACTGCCGTAACCGCCAGGGCTGTTCCACTGAGCAGCCCGCCTCCGCCGACAGGGGTAATTACCATATCAAGCTTTTGAATTTTTTCACAAAGCTCCAGGGCTGCAGTTCCCTGCCCGGCAATTACCCGGTAATCATTGTAGGGGTGAACAAATTCTGCACCAGTGCGTCCCACAACTTCATCCAAACCCTCTTCGCGAGCCTTGAGAGTTGGTTTGCAATCGATGATTTGCGCACCGTAGTCTGCAACTGCATTGCGTTTGATAAGCGGGGCATTATCGGGCATCACCACATAGGCCTTGATTCCTCGCCAGCGGGCCGCCTGTGCGAGAGCTGCCGCATGATTACCCGAAGAATGGGTTGCCACGCCTTTTGCAGATTCGGCATCATTCAAACTGAAAACCGCATTGGTTGCCCCGCGAATTTTAAACGCGCCTACTTTCTGAAAATTTTCACATTTGAAAAACAGCTTTGCATTGCACATGCGATCCAAGGTCGAGCTGGTAAGTATCGGCGTATTATGAATATACGAACAGATTCTGTTTGCGGCCTGTCTGATTTCATCAATGGTGGGCTCGTTCATATCTATCCCCGTATTATGTTAATGGGTGCCAAATAAAAATAAGAAGACCCCGTCTTAATCGTTACATATTTCTATCTGAATAATATATTGTCCGGCCGTAGATACTCAAGCCCTGTATCTGAAATACTCCATTATTCGACATCGGCATTATCTGCGCTCGTCACTAGAAGGGTCAGGCCCCGCATCTGGTGAACAATTACAGGCTCTCCCTTTTCCACGGGTTCTTGAGTGTCGATTGCCTCGGCCTGCCAGAGTTCACCGCGTATACGGATATAGCCTGATGGATCGAGACGGGTCTCGACAATTCCCATCTTTCCGATCATCGAGTTTTTTTCATCAGCATGTTCCCAATCGTAAGAACGCCATACAATGGGGTAAAAAATAATATCCTTGACAATCCACAGTACAACCAGCAGCCAGCCGAACCACAGGGGATAGGCAATCCAATGTCTGGCCAGCATCAGGATCAAGATGAAAATCGCCAGCCCCGGCAGTTGCAGCAGGGCATATCTGACAATTATGCGTATATTCCAGCGACGATCATTCATCCGTATTGCCCCTGTCCTTCAGCCGGGCGACCTTTTGTTGATTGAGAACATTAGCGCAAATATAAGCTGTATACAAAACTTTTATCCCTTAAAACTCTCGAAACGAAAAAGAGCTGCATACCGGCCGGCGCATGGATTCAATGATCAATCAGCGATCATATCATTTTCATTAATCGCTCTTATTCTGAAGCTTTAACCAAAATAAGTTTTCAAGACTATTTTTCAAGCACTTCTACGAGTTCAAACTCGCTGAACACCCAGGAGTCATCTACATTATTCAGCACGCACCTGAATTCGTGAGCCTCACTGAGATGCTCTTTGCTTTTCAGGCTGCCGCTTAGCTTCGCGGTGAAAGTTACATCTGCCCTGTTTTCACCGGCAATCGAAATGTCGATATCATGGAACTTCAGACTCAGCTCTGAGAACATGAGGCGCCCACGCATTGCCAGGGCCTGGATCTCTTGCGAAGAATATTGTCCTGAAAGTTCTTCAAATCTTGTATTCAGTATACATTGTCGGTCGAACAGCTCGGCAATATCTTTTGCCTTGCGGACCATGATAAACGCGCTTTCAGATGGCTTTTTTGCGGCAAGCTCTGAAAATTTGTCAAACTGCTTTTTGATTTTATGCTCTTCGGTATCGATCCTGGATATCGAGACAAACACGATAGCGGCCAGAACAACAGCTGTGATTACAACATATTTTTTCTTTACCACATGGGTGCTCCTACAATACGTTTGATCGATGTTTGTCCGAACATATGTTGTTCTATCGGCGCACTGCGGTTATCTCCTGCAACATAAACATTGCCCTCTTTGACCTTGCGAGGTTCCAGATTCCAGTCACCAGAATAGATTACGTAGGGCTCATCGACCTCTTTGAAATCAATAAACAATCTCCCA
>JAFGIF010000034.1 GCA_016929755.1 Deltaproteobacteria bacterium
CCGCAGAATCAGCAATAGGGATGTAACCGAAAGTGCTCATTTGCATTTGTGATTACATGATTTCCACGATCATTACGAACCGTACCAGGCCAATACCGGCATTGAACGACTCAATAGATGTTTTTGCCGACCAGCACAAAAACAACTGCGCAACCGGCTGGAATCATTTCACCTGGATATTGTCAAGGCTGCATATTCCATGTTTTTTCTAACTTTTTGCTTGAGTTCATAGCTTCCTATGATTTTGAATTCATGCTAAAGAAAAACAGACGATATCCAAAATAGATTATAGGTGAGGAAAACATGGAAGACATTCTCAATAAAATTGAAGAACTTGCAATATCTCATGATCGCCTGACTCCGGAACTGATTAAAGAAAAGGACATAAAACTCGGCCTTCGCAATCCGGATGGAACCGGCGTCATGGCCGGAATCACTTCCAAGGGCACTGTTATCGGTTACAAATACTTGCCCAGGGATGACGGCAGCGGAGACGAAAAGGTCCCCTCCGATGGCAAACTCATGTACTGTGGATACGACGTTGCTGATCTGGTTAATCATATTCACAGCGAAAAACGTTTCGGTTTCGATGAAATTACCTACCTGTTGTTAACCGGCGAACTTCCTACTGAAGACGATCTGAACAGTTTCTCCAGAGCACTTAAGAATCGCAGATCCTTGACCAAACTGGAACGCAGTATACTGATGCAGGAAGCCATCAATGAAAATCAAATGTATGCACTACATTCCCTTATTTCGCATTTCAGCCGTTGTGATCAACGTCCGAATTCGACTGATATCAAGGATGTCAGTGACCGGTGTATAAACCTGATTGCCAAGTTTCCCACCGTGGTTGCTTATAATTACCATGTCATGAAATATCGAAAAGGTGCAAACCTGAATATCCGCAAACCTGTGCCGGAATTCTCTACCGCTGAGAATTTTCTCTACTTGTTGAAAGGAAAGAAACCGACTGAATTCGAGGCTTATATTTTCGATCTGGCGCTCATGCTCCATGCCGAACACGGCGGTGGAAATAATTCCACATTCACCGTCCGCACAGTTTCGTCGAGCGGTGCCAATACCTATATGGCAATTTGCGCCGGAATCGCCTCACTCAGCGGACATTTGCACGGTGGGGCCAATGAGGCAGTGATGTCAATGATGAAAACTATCAAGAAAAACGTCAGAGACTGGAATGACGACGACGAAATCCGAGCCTTTCTGTACAAAATTATCAACAGCCAAGCCAACGACCGCACCGGCAAGATATACGGCATGGGGCACGCTGTTTATACCCTTTCCGACCCGCGAGCAGTTATACTGCGCGAAAAAGCCATACAGTTTTCCCGGTTAAAAGGTGTCAGAGAAGAGTTTCGACTGCTGGACAAAGTAGCTGAGCTGGCAACACAGGTGATCTGGGAGAAAAAAGGTATCGTTTCTTCTCCGAATGTTGATTTCTATTCCGGATTCATTTACAAGCTGCTGGGGATTCCGATCGAACTGTACACACCGATCTTTGCAATGGCCAGGGTAGTCGGATGGTCAGCTCACCGGATCGAGGAAATCATCCAGAATAAAATCATCAGGCCGGGTTATGGATCATCACTCTCGCATGAATTTGAATATACACCACTGAGAGATAGGAAATAACTGTTTCTTTGTATATACATATGAGAATATAATAGGCTTGTGATGTGTTGATAAACGGGCGCTTCCGACGGTTCATGGTTCCAGAGTGAGATAATACGTCTGTTCCTTACAGAATTATGGTGTATCATGGAATAAGAACAATGCACCAGCAATTGTATAAAAACCAGACTTCTCTAACTCAGGGTACTATGGGAACCTTTGCAGGGGTATTTACCCCAAGCATTCTCACAATCCTTGGCATTATCTTGTTTATGCGTCTTGGATATGTTGTGGGAAATGCTGGTATTTGCCGGGCACTCATTATTATAGGCCTGGCCAACACTATCTCAGTCCTTACCACATTTTCTCTGTCTGCTATCGCAACCAATTTGAAAATCAAGGGTGGTGGCGATTACTATCTCATATCCCGAACATTAGGAGTGGAATTTGGAGGTGCCATCGGGATTGTCCTGTTCCTGGCCCAGTCAGTGTCTATTGCATTTTACTGCATTGGTTTTGGTGAAGCACTCAACGGCATACTGGATGCAAATTTGCAATATTTTTCTCAAATAATTGCCATTATCGCTGTTTCTTTTCTTTTTGTTTTTGCGTGGCTTGGAGCGGACTGGGCTACGAAATTCCAGTATGTGGTCATGAGCATACTTGTCTTGGCTCTGTTTTCGTTTTTTATAGGCGGCATCATGAAATGGGATCAAACCCTTCTCTATCACAATTTTGCAGCTCCGGCAGCTGCTCCAAAATTCTGGTTTATCTTTGCCATATTCTTTCCGGCTGTTACCGGTTTTACACAGGGTGTCAGCATGTCAGGTGATCTGAAAGATCCGGGAAAAAGCTTGCCCCTTGGCACTTTTATCGCTGTTGGAATTTCCATGTTAATTTATTTTCTTGCAGCGATTGTGTTTGCAGCATCAACACCACAAAATATTCTCATTAAAGATCCCAGATCGATGCAACAGATTGCATCTCTCGAATTTCTTATCAATGCCGGAGTAATTGCTGCTACATTGTCTTCGGCTATGGCGTCTTTTCTGGGTGCTCCACGCATTCTTCAATCCATGGCCAAAGATAAAATATTTGAGTTTCTCGTACCATTTGCCAAAGGCGCTGGACCAAATGCAAATCCCCGCCGCGGTGTGTTGTTGGCAGCTGCTATCGCCTTTGTTATGATCGGTCTCGGCAAGCTCAATCTCATTGCCGCCGTGGTATCCATGTTTTTCCTGATTTCATACGGTCTTTTGAACTATGCAACATTTTTTGAAGCCCGCTCCGAAAGTCCTTCCTTCCGTCCACGCTTCCGCTGGTACAACTACCGCATAAGCCTGCTTGGATTCCTGGCATGCCTGATTGCAATGCTGGCTATTAATCCTGCAGTCGGAGCTCTAGCCCTGACTATCCTCTATGCAGTCTACCAATATCTCAAGAGGTCCGATGTGCAGGTACGCTGGGCCGACAGCCGTCGATCCTACCATCTGCAACGTCTTCGCGAACATCTGCTTGCCACAGCCAATGAGCTTGAACATCCCCGCGACTGGAAACCTCAGATTCTGGCATTTTCTGATGACCCTCACCGCCGTGAAGGACTTTTGCGTTTCTCCTCCTGGCTGGAAGGAGGCAGCGGGATGACAACGGTTGTTCGCATCCTCGAGGGTGAAGGCATAAAAATGTTGAAACTCAAAGACGAAGCCGAGTCTGAATTGAAAGCACACATCTTAGAGCTTGAGCAGCACGCTTTCCCCCTTGTTGTTGTTGCTCCTGATTCGCCTGAAGCAATTCATACCCTGGTACAGGGATTCGGGATCGGGCCATTGAAGGTAAATACAGTCCTGATAAATTGGATCGAACATTTTCCAAAGGGATTCCTCGGATTCAAAGAGCTGCGCTACGGCAGAAACCTGCGTACTGCATTCCGCCTGGGATGCAATCTGGTAGTTCTGGATGCCAAGGATGAAGAGTGGGCTGCATTATCAGGCGTATCATCCGAGAAAAGGCGTATTGACGTATGGTGGTGGTGCGATGCAAGTAGCCGATTGACGATTCTGCTTGCATACATGGTAACACGCAGTTCCGAATGGAGCGAGGCAACTATCAGGATGTGTGCTGCCTGCTATAAAGACAGCTCTCAAGAAATCGTTGACAATATCAAAAATATGCTTGCTGAAATTCGAATAGATGCTTCGTTCGAGATTATCCAGGATGTCAGAGTGGAAAAA
>JAFGIF010000232.1 GCA_016929755.1 Deltaproteobacteria bacterium
ACAACAAATGTTGAGCCGGAAGCAACACTATGATTTATGTTAAGTATATGCGATAAGTGTGAAATAACATTACGTGCATAAAAAAGGAGAAGACCGTATGAAAAAGATGAAGATGTTTTTCATCTTAATGTTAGTTGGTGTAATATTATCGGGTTGTATCGTTTATGTTTCACCTGATCCTGAAGAAACTTTAACCTTGAGCCCCGGCGAGGTGCAATTGTTCCTGACCGTCGGTACCAAAGCTCCTTTTTTAGGCAATTCAACCCTATATTATGAGTGGTTCGTTGATAATGTTTTAGTAGAAACAGACTCGCCAAGCTTTTTCTACAGTCCTGGAATTCTTGATCTCGGTCAACACACAATCAAGTGCATAGTAGAGGTGCGTAATGATAAAACCGATCTGCTTCTTTGGAGTGATACAGTAGAATGGAGTGTCAATGTGCAAATTTTGTAAATCTGCTGATGCCAGGTCTTACTCCTTAGAATTAATTTTCATTGTCGTTTGCCGTGAATTTTCGGCCATAGATGTTCTGACTTGACTAAGACTTGGATATTTTCGTAATTTATCTTTATGCCAAAATATAATCTAGCCCTTGTACTCGGTGGCGGCGGGGTCAGGTGCATGGCCCACGCGGGTGTGTTTCTTGAACTGGAAAAGGAGGGCATCCATCCCGACCTGATCGTGGGCAGCAGTATCGGATCGGTAATGGGGGCAGTCTATGCCTATAAAAAAGAAGCAGAATTTGTGCACGATTTTGCCCGAAAATTCTCCAGTAACCGTCTTGCACTTCTACTAGAGAGATACATGACTACCGATCCGCACAACTTTTTTTCCAAGCTGCTCTCGTTTTTTTCGTTTACGGCCGGTTTTGTGCATTCCTACTGGAACCAGGGCTTTCTTTCGTATTCACTGGTCAAGAGGGCCTACCAGGATGTATTCGGCAAGGATGTTCTCTCTTCGCGTACATTTAACATTGAAGACTGCAAGATCCCTTTTGCGGCTCTGACTGCCGATTTGAATTCCGGCAATGCCGTCATTCTCAGCCGCGGTGATATGGCAAAAGCTGTTTTTGCATCGAGTGCCATGCCTGGTATCTGCAAGCCCGTTGACTGGGATGACATGTCATTGCTGGATGGCGGGGTAATCAGCCTTGTTCCGGTACTGGCGGCCCATTTATTAGGCGCAAAAAAGATAATTGCGGTGGATACGGAAACAAAGATTAAAGCCTCTATCTATAAAAACTCGATAGAAACCATTGATACGGCCTCGTCTATGCGGGGCTACCGCTGGAATATGATGGAGACAAAAATGGCTGATATTGTATTGCCGCTCGAAGGTATATCAGAACACAGTTTTTACCAGTTCAGCCATGCCGGGCAATGTGTTGAAATAGGCCGCAGGGCAATTCGAAGCAAAATGAAGGAAGTAAAGGATTTGATAGCTGCCAGGCCTGATAATGCCAAGATCCGGAGACGAAAAGAGCTTGAAACATTTTATCCCTACGTGATTATATAACGGGAGTAAATATGCCAAAAAGCAATGAAACAAAGAATGCCTACCGAACAATCCCCAAGGTGGATACCATTCTGAAAGAAGATATTCTGCATAATATTAACTTTTCGGAAAAGCTTGTTAAAAAGGGTGTCTCACAGGCGATAGAGCGGATACGTGAATCAATCAAGGCCGGGCGGATTTCCGTAAGCCCTGATGCAGCCCATATTGCGAATGATGTGGTCGGCGAAATTACCGGCATCATGCAGTCAGGCCTGACAAGCGTAATCAATGCCGCAGGGGTTGTTGTATACACTAATCTGGGCCGGGCGCCGCTTGCCCGCCAGGCTGTTGAAACCATGATCACTGCTGCCCGCGGTTATTCCAACCTCGAGTATGATCTTGAACTCGGCGGCAGGGGTTCACGACAGGACCATATCCGGCCGATCACCCGCCTGGCATTCGGGGCCGAGGATGCCCTGGTGGTGAACAATAATGCCGCGGCGGTATTGCTGATACTTTCAACCCTGGCCAGGGGCAGGGAGGTGATCGTGTCCCGGGGCGAGCTGGTTGAAATCGGCGGTTCATTCAGGATGCCGGAAGTCATGGAGATGAGCGGGGCGATTCTCCGAGAGGTCGGTTCTACCAACAGGACCAGACTTAAGGACTACTGTGATGCCATCAATGAAAATACCGCCATGATCATGAAGGTGCACAAAAGCAACTTTGCCATGGTTGGTTTCACCCAGGAAGTTGAGATCAAAGAGCTTTCGAGACTGGCACACGATACAGGTCTGCCTTTTTACATTGATATGGGCTCTGGCGTGCCCATTGATCTGTCCGTTGCAGGCATTAAAGGCGAGTGGACGATCAAGGAATGCCTGGAACATGCCGGCGTTATATCATTCAGCGGTGACAAGGTTATCGGTGGGCCCCAAGCCGGCATTATTCTGGGCAATACTGAGTATGTGGAACCCATGGCGAAAAACCCCCTGCACAGGGCTTTACGGGTGGACAAGTTTACGATTGCGGCCCTGAGTGAAACCCTACGTCTACTGGCTAAAGAGCAATTTTCTGAAATACCGGTATTGCGAATGATTACTGAATCCAAAGATTCAGTTAAACAACGGGCCGAGGATCTGAAGCGCCGCCTTTCGGATATAGAATCGGAATTAATTGAAACTTCAGCGGTGATCGGCGGGGGAGCCGCTCCGACTCAGAATTTTCCTTCGTATGGTCTGGTAGTCAAGAGCTCAGAGGCTAACAGAATCCATCATATTTTGCGAAAATCTCAGCCAGCGGTGGTAGCCCGTATCGTGGAAGACCGGTTGATATTTGATCTCAAGGCCGTTGGTGATGATGAGATTGGTGTGCTGGCCGAAAAGATAAAAGAGGCTTGTGCACGATGAGACGTAAGCGCAAACTGGCTTTAGCCCTCGGCGGGGGCGGAGTGCGGGGCCTTGCAAATATCGGGGTGCTCAGGGCCCTCGAAGAGGTGGGCATAAAACCGGATATTGTCACCGGGACAAGCATGGGTGCAATTGTCGGATCGGTCTATGCCGATACTCTCAGTGCATTGGAGACCCAGCAGATAATAAAAGCGTTTCTCGGTTCTGAAGAATTTATCAAAAAGGCTCACCGCTTATCCTTGTCGTCTGAAATGGATAAGGGCTTTCTGGACAGGTTCTACGACACAGCCAAAAAAGGGTATTTCTTTTACCGCTTTCTATTCAGAAAATCCGTGATTTCGCCGGAATTATTTTTTATGGAGATGGACAAGCTGGTGCCGGAAAAGGAATTCAGCGAGTTGAAAATCCCGTTTGCCTGTGTGGCTCTGGATGTCGTTTCAGGTTGTTCCGAGATTCTGCATTCCGGCCCGGTCCAGCTGGCAGTTCGGGCCTCGAGTGCGGTGCCGGGAACATTGCCGCCGGTAACTATCGAAGACAGGGTATTTGTCGATGGTGGCTGGGTCGAGACTGTACCGATTACAGCGGCAAAATTTCTCGGTGCTGATTTTGTGATTGGGGTGGATGTATCCCGGGAGATCAAACCGATTTCATTCGACAAGGAAATCAAGAACAGTATGGATATCCTTTTCAGGTCGGATGACATCGCCCGCTCGATCATGAACACCTACCGCACCATGGAGGCGGATTTTATTATCCACCCTCAGGTGGGCGAAGCGGACTGGTCTGATTTTGACAATTTGGATTATTACATCGCCGCCGGATTCAGAGCGGGAAAAGATGGAATCATGTCATTGAAACGGGCCAGGCGCTTCAAAAAATTCAAGTCGATTCTATGGAAGAAAAACTAGAATTTATTGCAGATCATAAAGATTCCAATACCAGGCTGGATATTTTCCTGGCCCGGAGTGCCTCGATAACCCGCTCACAGGCAGGCAGGCTTATCGGAGCGGAACAGGTGCGGGTCGATGGCAAGGTAAGAAAAGCAGCCTTCCGGATTTTACCCGGCATGAAGATTGATGCAACCCTGCCAGGCGTGAATCAGGAATCGTCGAATCTGAACCCCTGGGAGATTTTTCTCGATGTACTCTATGAGGATGAATGGATTATCGTAATCAATAAACCCGCCGGATTAGTAGTACATCCCGGTGCGGGCAATCACGATAAAACCCTGGTAAATGCACTGATTGTACGCTATCCGGATATTGGCAGTGTCGGCAGCAAAGAGCGACCTGGAATTGTGCACCGCCTGGATAAGCTGACATCCGGTGTGATGGTGATCGCCAGGAATGAACAGGCCTACCAGGTCCTTTCCAAGGCATTTTCGCAGCACAGCCACACACGGGTTTATGCGGCTGTCTGCTA
>JAFGIF010000233.1 GCA_016929755.1 Deltaproteobacteria bacterium
CTAAATTTTATCAGTCCGTGAACAGTTTCATCATTAATACCCAGGTTTAATACCGTATCCATCATGCCCGGCATGGAAGCCCGCGCCCCTGATCGAACTGAAAACAGCAGGGGTGCTTCTGGATCACCAAACCCTAACCCCATGATTTTTTCAACCTTTGCTATAGATTCTTTCACCTGCTGTTTTAAATCTTTCGGCAGCCCCTTGGTTTCGAAATATGTTGTGCACATCTCAGTGGAAATCGTAAATCCAGGCGGTACTGGTATGCCCAGATTGGTCATTTCCGCCAAGTTTGCGCCCTTCCCTCCCAGGAGGGCTTTCATCTCAGCATTTCCTTCAGCCGTGGTTGTTCTGCCGCCAAATAAATACACGTACTTCTTCGCCATTTCAGTCTCCTTTTTACCCCGTCTAAAAATACTATTAGACTCAAGCAGTATACTACCTGATTCGATAGTATAAATAGAGTTTTATGATCAAGTAAAAAATGGTTGAATCAGCAGCTAATCAGTCCCTTAACAACATTTGCAAACTAGCACAAACAGCCCATAGATTGTTCGAAAACGATTGCCGTATATCACTGTCAATTACAGACAGCCGCTGGTATTCCAGAGCTAAGAGCACTGGCTGATTATTGATTGAGCGGCGAGAATCCCTGAACAGCTTGCCTGCATCAAACCCCTGGTTATTCCTGCTCCATCGCCGATCACATACAATCCGCTCATTTGTGTGCACAACTCAGAGTCAAGCTGGATTCTATGCGAATAAAATTTTACTTCTATTCCATATAACAGGGTATGATCGGAATGCACTCCCGGGGCGATATGATCGAGACACTCCAGCATTTCCACGATATCAGTCAGTATTCTGTAGGGAATACAGTAGCTCAAATCTCCTGGAATTGCTGTTTTCAGCGTCGGTCGTGTTGAACAGCGCTGCAGCCTGGAATCGGTCGTTCTTCTGCCTTTCAACAGATCCCCCAGACGTTGAATAATCACTCCTTTGCCCAGCATATTGGCCATGGAAGCGACGGATTTGCCGTATCCGATCGGGTCATCGAAGGGCTGGGTGAAATTAGCGCTGACCAGAATTGCAAAGTTGGTATTTTCGGTATGCTTGTTTTTCCACGAGTGCCCGTTTACCGTGAGGAGATCATCCACCGATTCCTGCACAACCTCACCATATGGGTTCATACAGAAGGTTCTGACTTTATCATCAAATGTTTTGGAGTAATAGATAAACTTGGTTTCATAGGCAAGAGTCGTCAGCTTCTCAAAAATCACAGCCGGCAGTTCGACCCTCACCCCGAGATCGACGGGGTTCGGCCAGGCATCAAGGCCGAGTCTTTTTGCCTCATTCGCCATCCAGGCTGAACCAGCCCTGCCAGGTGCCACGATCACATACCCGGCATCTATTGTAGCCCCATCATCCAAAACAACACCGGCGACTCTCTGACCGTCATGAAGTATGGCCTTAGCTTCAGCCTTACATTTGATTGTGATTTTACCATCCAGATCATCACGCATATTCTTCAAAACAGTATAGCAGTTCTCGGTACCTATATGGCGCACCCTGGTGGGCAGATATATCATCCCTGCAAGACGCGCTTTTGCCGAAATCCAAGCCGCATCATCTCCTTCAACGGAAAAGACCTGATCAGGAGCTGCATATTCTCGGTACATGCCGTCTACAGTATCCAGAAGACCCATCAGCCTCTCTTCTGATATAACACCAGCTAGCTGCCCGCCCACTTCGCTCGATATGGTCAGTTTTCCATCGCTGTATGCTCCAGCCCCTCCCCAGCCGATAAGCATTTCATTTGCCGACCTGCTGCGTTCATAGATATCTTTGCCCTTCTCAATAATAACAATATCCAAACCGGGTTTCTGCCTGACAAGTTCCAAAGCTGCAAATATTCCGGCAGGTCCGGCCCCGACTATTATGACATCAGCCATATGTTCCCCTTTTCAGATAGATAAAACTTGCCCCGGCGCACAGAGAAACTGTGTTTGCCAGCCATGAAGCAATAACGGGCAGTATTGTCCCGTAAGAACCGATATTTGTCATGGCAGAATGCAGTGCCCAATATATGAGACCGAATACAAGCCCAAGTGCGATTCCTCGGGCAATCCCTCCTGTTCTGGGAAATCTCATCCCAAACGGCAACACCAGCAAGGTCATTATAAACGGTGCAAACGCAAAACTGATTCTGCTATGAAAAACAGTTTCAATTGAAGGGGAATGGATTCCATCCTGCTGTAATTCTTGTAAATATATCCTAAGTTCATCAAGCGTTAGAACATCCGGTCTGGGCTGAGCCATAACCAGCTCTTCAGGTGCCTTACTCAGCGGCAACACATCGGAATTGTTATCAACCGATATTCCATCTTCCTGTAATTTGATAACTTGCATATCTTGAGCTAACCAGGATACACCATTCCAGCGTGCCTGTTCGGCCTTGACGATCCGGTGCAGTTTCCCTGAGCTTACCTGGTAACAGATAACATTTTGCATGATTCCAGCCTTGATATCAAGGTGCCTAACCATATAAATACTATCACCAACCTTGAATCTTCCCCCTGTAACCGTAAATGATCCCTTGACATCTCTGTTTCTGATGTAGATATCCTCAATTGTATCGGCATTTTTCTGCGCCACAGGATAGAGATAAAACGAAAGAAAGAGCATGAACACCGTTGCCACAACTCCGACCATAATATACGGCAGGTAGATCCTGTAAACCGGCACAGAGCTTGCCTGCATGGCTATTGCTTCAACATGTCTGGAAAATGAAGCCTGTGTTGTTATAATCCCCAGGCAGACAGTGAAAGGTAGCACCCAGTAAATCATCTGTGGAACAGAATACAGCATGTAGGTGACTATCGTCTTCAAATCGGTATTATGCTCTACGAACATGGAAACATCGCCAAACAATCTTGACAACATTATAAGCATCACCAGGCTGACAAGTGCAGCCAGCCATACGAGGAGCGCTTTGAAAAATATATACCGATCAAGGATTCTCGTTTTTCTTATCCTCCTTCACGGGACAGTGCTTTCCGCCATAGCCAAATTCCGGCAAGCGCGCAAGCGAACACCGCATCGGGGATCCATGCTCCGAGCACCGGACCAATCACTTCACCTTTAACCAAGCGGGATGAAAAAATAAAGACAAGATAGTAGCATACTATCGTGCCGACTCCGATAACAAAGCCGGTAAATTTAGGTGTCCTTGGTCTCTGGATCCCAAAGGTTATGCCGACCAACCCAAGGATCAGATTCAATATCGGAAATGAAAAACGGTTATGAAACTCCTTGATCAACTTTGGCTCTGGTTTCTTCTTAATCATTGCCAGAAGTTGAGGTTGAGTTGCTGTTTCGTACGAGCTGATATCCAGCTCCCGACCGAAATTTGCCTCAAGACCAAATGCATATTCATCAAAACTCACAGACCTCAACATGGTGTCTTTTTGCATGAACACACTTCCGTTTGACAACCGCATCATGATACCGCTTGATGTTACATCCAGAAAACCCTTTTGAGCTGTTACAACATATGCATCTCTGCCTCTCGTTTCAATGAATACGCTGTGTAATTCCTTCTTGACCAAATCAACCGATTCCACATAAAAGATTATATTTTTGAAAGTATTGTCAAACTCCCGCTCCTGAATAAATGAGTATATCTTCCGGGGTGCCTCCTCGAGAAGTCGGCTCTTAATGATCTGCATTGATTGTGGACCGAAATAACAGGATATAAATATCTGGATGACCATGCAGAAAATCGAAAACCAGAAAATCGGCATAAATAAGGTGCTATGGCTGATTCCACAGGCCTTCATGGCGATAATCTCTGATTCGGATGACAATCGCTCCAGGGCAAACAGCACACTGAAAAGCAAGGCCATCGGAATTACGAAGACTGCCATGGGAAGCATGGCCAGCGCAAGCAGATCTGCATCTTTAACAGTCATGAACTGACCTAGACTAATCCATTCAACGATTATCATAACACTGTAGAGCACTGCCAAGGCTGCAAAAAAGGATTTTACCACACTGTAAAGGATATATCTTCGAACCATCATTTGTCGGGCGATTATACCTGCTCGTTTGTTGCTTGTCTACTTATTGGAATATAGTGGATTTTGTTTCTCTTCAACAACTCGATCATACCGAACAATACTGAATCTACTCCCCGATAATCTTGATCAGAACCCGTTTCCTGCGTCTTCCGTCGAATTCTCCATAAAAGATCTGTTCCCACGGTCCAAAATCAAGCTTGCCGTCTGTGACGGCAACAATTACTTCTCTGCCCATAATTTGCCGTTTCATATGACCATCGGCGTTGTCTTCACCGACATTGTGATGGTATTGGGAGACAGGACCGTGGGGGGCCAGTTTTTCAAGCCACAATGTGAAGTCATGATGAAGGCCGGACTCATCGTCATTAATAAACACGCTGGCTGTAATATGCATTGCATTGACCAAGCACAACCCTTCTTTAACTCCACTCTCCCGAAGTGCCGTGTTAACCTCTGATGTTATGTTAATAAACTCAATGCGTTTTTCTGTAGCAAACCATAATTCCTTACGATATGATTTCATTGTGTTGCCCCTTTACATGTTTTTCAATGCACCGTAGCAGAATAATGAGAAACTTCAACAAAGGATTTTCACTCTCATTCAAATACCCCGCCTTGACAAATGTACAATAGGTACTTTGAAAAATTAAGATTACCAAAAAATCAAAGAACTTGCAGGAAAGCCTCTTTACTGATAGAAAATATTTCATAGCACTGTGTTGAAGATAATGGCTCCGACATTGCTTGATATAAAACTGAAGGAAGGAAGATAAACGCCGTTTAAGGCTATAACTCAGGTGGAAATTATGAGAAAAATTTTTAAAGTTCTTGTCTGCATTATCAGTGCCCTGATTATTGTAGGATGTGCACATAAATATAGTGCCGGAGAATATAGCGCCATTGAGGCACAGCACAATGCATGCGAAAACGAACTGGAAAAAAAACGTGTCGAAAATCAACAATTACTACAACAGCTGCAAGAATCCAAAGCTGTGAATAAACAAAACTCCATGGATATTGAGCAGTGTTTAAATGACAAACAGGCCATGCTTGACAAAACCATTGAATGTCTTGAAGACAATAAGATCCTTCTTCAGCAGATTTCACGCTTCAATGATGTAATGAAGAAAAAGAATGAGACACAGGTTCGTTTGAATCAGTCCTATGAATATATTTTATCGTATCTGGATACAGAAAGGGCCGGTGACCAGCTATCAATCATCAAAAGTTCCGAACGGATCAGAATTGTAATCCCACAGTGGGTTCTATTCCCGAATGCCAGAAGCGCCTGGCTCACACCTTCCGGCTCGTACATCATAAAAAAGATTGCCCAGGGATTGAAACAGATGCAATTCGATTATATCGAGATTTCAGGCCATACAGACAATACCGCCTTGCCTCAAGAAACAAAAAAGGTATATCCTTCCAATTGGCACCTGGCACAGGCCAGATCCCTTGCTGTCTTACAGATATTGGAAAGCCATGATGTTCCTAAAGATAAAATGTGCGCTATTACTTATGCTGAAACACAGCCTATTGCCGACAACTCCACGCCTGAAGGCAGAGCCATAAATCGACGGGTTGAGATTATTATACATCCTTAATATTATAGGTTAATCTCAGATAGCTCATATACTCGAATATCTGTTAATTATCATATCTGACTAAATTACTGAGAGGTATAATCTCTGTGTGTAATGGTTAAGATAAACGGCTATAATATTGATTTATTCCAATCACATTCATATTGCTTATTCATTAAGGTTATTTCTCTACTTTCCGATATAAACCAATAATGACTACTGTTTCAGAGATACAGTTTTGTAAAATAAATCAAGAGGGATACTACGAGGTTGATCTTAAGGGCACTTTTACATTTGTAAATTCTATCATCTTGCAAATTCTTGATCTTACCGATGAAGAAATTATCGGTGTCAATTTCGCCAAACTTACAGACACGGATACTGCTGAGAAAATATATAAGATCTTCAATAAGGTTTACGAAACCGAAAAGCCTCACAAATTTGAACATGAGTTTATTATAAAAGATGGTACTAAGGCCTTCATTGAAGATGTTGTAAATATTTTAAAGGATTCTCATGGCAATAAGGTTGGCTTCAACGGCCTGGTAACAGATATCACGCAGAGGAAACTCCTGGAAGAAAAACTGAAAGATAGCAGGGAACGCTTCGAATCTCTATTTGAGAATGCAAATGAATTCATCATCACCACCGACGAGTTCGGATATATCAAACGACTGAATAAAATGGTGGAAGAGATTTCCGGTTATAACAGAGAAGAACTGCTCGGAAAAAGTATCCTTATTTTAAGCCACCCTGAAGATCGTGACATCTTCATACAATTCTGGAAAGACATTTTGGAGGGCCGCACCCCCCACTACGAACTCAGGGCTTTGTCAAAAGACGGCGAACAGGGATACCTGCTGGCAAGCGGAAGTGTTATCAAGAAAAATGGTGAAATTATCGAAATTCAATATAATGCGCAGGTCATAGATAATCTTAAACAAGCCCAGCAAACTATCCTTGACCTGAAAAATCAGCTCAACAGCATTATCGAATCAAGTCCGAATGTGATAATCTGGCTTGACCAAAACGGCCTGATTGAAATGGCAAACCCGGTAACGGAAATGGTTTTCAACAAACCAATGGCTGCTATTATCGGAAAACCTGTTTCTAATTTATCCAGCCAGATGAAGGCATTTGAAAAAATTATCAATCAGTCTCAATCATACAATATTCCTTACTTTTTGTCTGATGAGGTCATCACCGACAACCACATGCAGATATTTAATATAAACATCTATCCTCTTTCCAATTCTCCCACTGACGGTGTGGTCTTCATGGCAATCGACATTTCAGAAAAAAAACACATGGAACGACAGTTGATTCAGGCCCAAAAAATGGAGACAATCGGCCAACTTGCAGGTGGATTTGCTCACGATTTCAATAATATCCTCACCGGCATTGTGGGCAACCTGGCGATGCTCAAACTGACTGAAGATAAAGTCAGACAGAATCAATATATTGAGACACTTGAAAACATTTCCCAGCGGGCAAAGGATCTGATCCAGCAGATGCTGGTCTTTACCAAGCGCAATGAGGGCACACCCCAAAACATAGATGTGTACGAGGTTATACAAGATGTAGTGGATCTGACCTCAAAATCTCTGCCCAAAAACATTCGAGTATCTGTTCAAAAAATTGATAAAGATCTTCTGGTATATATGGATCAAACCCAGCTTACACAAGTATTGCTCAATCTGATTATCAATGCCCGGGATGCCATACCCGACGGACAAAACGGCAATATCAGTATTTCCATCCGGGAAAAATCAATTGACGAAAATACCAGGCAAAAATATCTGCTCAATGATGCCGGAAACTTCATCATGATTGATATTAGAGATAACGGGATCGGTATTAACAAAGAAATCCTTCCCAAAATATTCGATCCCTTCTTTACAACAAAAATCAAAGGGCCTGAAAAAGGTACCGGCCTGGGATTATCAATTACCTATAATATCATTACCAATGCAGGGGGGACCATTTTGGTGCAATCGGAAAATGGCAAAGGTAGTTGTTTCAGCATCCTGATTCCTCTTTCAAAAAGTACTGCCAGGGAAGCCACCCAAGAAGCATCTATTGCGAACACAACAAAGAAACCAGCAAAGATTCTTCTGGTTGATGATGAGGATATGCTCAGAGAAATTGGTCGGGATATGCTTGAGCACTTAGGTCATCAGGTCAGAACCGCAAAAAACGGCAGTGAATGTCTCTCAATTCTCCAAAAAAATAAAGATGAATTTGACCTGATTATACTCGACATGATCATGCCTGTCATGGATGGCTACAATACGCTGAACAAAATGACATCTTCTAATATTTGTACCAAAGTTTTAATATCATCAGGTTTTTCCTTTGAACACGAAGATGGTGACTTTATGACTAATCCACTTATTGTCGGAAAACTAAACAAGCCCTTTAGTATTGCAGAATTGTCAAAAACAATTAACGCAATTCTTGCATAATCAAATCTAAGCGTGATAAGCATTAATCCTCAGACAGGTGGCTGCCGATATAACGGTTTAGAGAAA
>JAFGIF010000234.1 GCA_016929755.1 Deltaproteobacteria bacterium
ACAATGCCATGCCGTGGCTGATGCTTCTTTTAGGGGATTAGGGCTATCCCAAATTTCTGTAGTAAGAATAGAAAATTATGGTAGCAGAATTACGACTGTATTTTTTTATCGAAATATAATTTTCTGATTTAATTATCATTAGAATCAAAGACTGGATTGTTTTTTAAGTTTTCTACAATATGCTTTTAATGCCATAAAAAGGAGTTGATGAAAAGGTTTTTGGAAAGGTGAAGAGAATCCATGAGGTTTTTGGTGCATATATTAGCTGTTACGGCGGCCAGAAGTAGTTGGAGTGTTATGATCAGTATAAAAAAACAATTTTTTTTGATATTTCTGTCCCTAATTCTGGCTTTAACTTATTCAGAAATTGTGCGTGCAGATGTATTACAGGAACGCTATCCTGTAATGCGCCCTGACAGGGAAACGCTTCGCAGATGGTTAAAGGACTATGAAAGTGCCCCAAAATTCTCAATCAAAAAGACTGGAATATCTTTACCTCGTCAGGGGTCCAAAAGTCTACTCAGTTTTCTGCATTACACGCCATGCGAACGCTATCAGGGGTCATGCGGCAATTGCTGGGCCTGGGCAGGAACTGCAGTAATGGCAATTGATCTTTCCGTAAATGAGAGTATTGCTGACAGGCTTTCCGTGCAGTATATAAACTCATGTAAATCGGGGATTTACGCGTGCTGCGGGGGTAATCTTGCAGGTGTTGAGACATTCTATACCAATAACCCCCAGTCCATTCCATGGGCAAATCCCAATGCAAGCTACGCGGATGCAGGCAGGACATGCAAGAGCGGATCATCTTTTGTGTCGTGCGGTTCCATTTCCACTTCATTTAACTATCCAATAGTCTCCATATCGGATCTGACGATTACGACTACAGGGGTTAGCCAGACATCGGCCATAGCAAACATAAAGGCAATGCTGAACTCAAACAAGGCCGTGTGGTTCGGCTTTTTCCTTGCCAATAATGCAGACTGGGGTACCTTTTATAACTTCTGGGATTACAATGAGGAAACTGTTCTTTGGGATCCAGATCTGTACTGCGGACATACCTGGGTTGAAGATGAAGGTGGCGGCCATGCGGTTCTGTGTGTGGGATACAATGATGATGATCTGGATCCTGCAAAACATTACTGGGTAATTCTAAACAGCTGGGGTACAGCGGGTGCAGGAAGACCCAATGGCCTATATCGCATGAAGATGGATATTGATTATGAATGCATGATTTCAGATCCGGTAGAAGGTGATTTTTATGCCCTTTTATGGCAGACCCTGAATATTAACTGGGGTGACGTTGAACCCCGGCCAGTTGCTTTGCCCTTTTTGCCGCTGCTGCTGCTGAATTGAGAGGGGAGCATTAAGGAGACACCATATTTGTTTTCAGGACAAATTTTAGATAAATATGACGTCTCTTTATTTATCATAAACAAACAGCAGGCCTTTTGTCAGAATTTGATTGAAAGTGGAGAATGAAAAGAAAAAACAATATTTTCTTATGCTTGTTTTTTTTCCCGCACTTCTTATGCTTGTTGCTCTGACCCTAATCCCTGCAAAATGCAGTTATGCAGATATCCTAGATGGCAGCCTGATATTAGCAAAGGATTTAATCTCCCCTGACCCACCAGAAAATACTCAGATATTACAACAATACGGCAATATTCCACTTCAATTCGAGGCCAACATGGGGCAGTATGATCGGAAGGTCAGATTTTTATGTCGTGGTCATGGTCACAGTCTTTTTCTTACCGACAATGAGGCAGTGCTGGTTCTGGGCATGCCGCAGAAGGGAGATGATCTAATGGGGTGTCCTGAAGTAGAGGCTTTCACATCAATGATGCGGATGTTACTGGCTGGCTCAAATCCGCATGCAGATATTGCAGGCATGGAGGAGCTGCCTGGCAGGATAAATTACTTCAAAGGGAATGATTCCGACAAATGGCGTGCCAATTTCATTGTTTACAGGAAGGTAAAGTAACATGATGTATATCCGGTGCTTTGATGCTTTTGCTTCTTGATGATTAATATATGCTTCAATTATCAGCTGTAACATAAGAGGAGGAAGAAATGAAAGCAAACAGTGGGAATTTTCTTTCAGGTGTAATTGTTTTCCTGTTATTGGCAATGACCCTGGCTGTTGAGGCATGGGCAGCCCCGCCGCCGGATATTTTTTATGTATCAACGTCCGGAGTGGATAATATTTCTCGGGATGGCTCCCAGTCGGAACCATGGCGCAGTATCACCTACGCAATCAGCAGAGGGGAGGTGGGTTCCGGCGATATCATTAATGTACTGGACGACGGGGACGAGGGCAGCGAAGACTATGTGGAGAACATTACTGTAAGCAAAAGTGTAAAAATCAAGGGGGCGGACTCCAACTCTTACAAGCCGATAGTCAAGGCATCTAATACAAATCTCAACGTTTTTGATGTGACCTCTGATGCCGTGGAGATTACAAAACTTGCCATCTACGGCGCTGCTTCCGCTGCCGGTGTCAAATTGAATAACGTAAGCAAGTGTCTGATTCATAACAATTACTGTGGTATTAGCTCAAGCAGGAGAAATGCCTACGGTATTCTGATCAGCTACGGTTCCAGGAACGTTATCAAGGAAAACAGCATAGACTCCAACACCACTGCGGGTATTGCCCTTTGGGAAACATCAGGCAATCGGATCGAATTCAATAATCTGTTGAACAACGCCAACGGTATTCTTGTTGTCCAGTCCGGATCAGCGAACATCATTACGTTCAACTGGATTTATAACAATACCGACTCGGGAAACGGAGTTGGTATAGGGTTCGGGGCCAGCACAAATCAAAATATTGTATCAGGGAATTACATTGAGGAGAATGATGTCGCCATTGACCTGGACGGCATGGCAGGCGGAATCTTTGCGTCAAACACAGTGCGGAATAATGGGGTTGGGATTTATGTCCCTTCTTATGCCTTTTCCAACAGTATTTTTCGGAATAACTTTGACGAAAATACAACCAATATAAATTCTGCAGCAAGCGGCTATAATCTTGGATCTTCTGCGCCTATTTTTTACCGCTATGAATCCCGTTATTTTAAGAGCTTTTTTGGTAATTTATACTCAGACTATTCAGGCAGCGATGCAAATGGAAACGGCATCGGCGATACACCATATTCCACAGCAAACTATCAGGACAGCCAGCCGCTTATAGATTCGATTTCATCATTCAGTCTCCATGGCTGGGCCTTGTATCACTCTGGAGGTATAGGCAGGCTTGTTAAAAGCTTCGTTGGTGAGGGTGATGTTGTTACTCTTTCTCCATCCATTAACAAGGTGTTTTCGACCACGAATGCTTTTACCGAGAGATGGATATTCAAAAGAGGAGAAGCGGGCGCGCAAACTACCTGGACAGGCTGGTTGACTTTTGCTTCCCCGCCAGCGTTTGGCCATACCATAGAGGTAACCATTGGCACAAGTGATGCAGGTGGTGCAAACTTTCAGGCACTGTGTACACAGGTTGATGTGGCAGGAAACGGCACCAGCAATATTTTTTACTTTACCTGTGACCCGAAAGCCTTTGTTCTGCCCAAGGGCAAGGCACTTGCTGTACGATTCCGCAATACCGGCGCAACAAGTTTGGAGATGATGGTCGGCGGTGCCGCCAGCATGATTTTCGCACCACGTGGCAGCATGCCGTCAATTCCTTTGACTCATCTGTTTTTGC
>JAFGIF010000235.1 GCA_016929755.1 Deltaproteobacteria bacterium
GCCTTCAGCCTGATCGATCCTCTCCTGGATGTAAGCTCGACTAGATCATTATCTCTAATGCCGAGCCGCTTGGCGTCTTCCGGATTGATTTCGACAAGTGGAGACGGCGCCTCTCTGTCCAGAATATTTGTTCTTCGGGTCATAGTGCCGGTGTGAAAATGATAATAAATGCGGCCGGTTGTCAGCAGAAACTCATACTCTTCGTCGGGAACCTCTGAGACAGGTTTGAATTCACAGGGGAAAAATGTACCAAGTCCTTTACTGAACTGGCCTTTATGCAGAAACACTGTCCCCGGATGGTCTTCGTTGGGACAGGGCCATTGCAACCCGAATCCCTGTTTCAGCCTCTGTGCGCTGATGCCTGCGTATGAAGGAGTCAGCATGTTGATTTCATGGAGTATATCATCCGGTGATTGATAATTCATTTCATATCCGCATAATCTGCTGACCTCACATATTATCTCCCAATCAGCGCGGGCCTGGCCGGGTGGATCAATTGCTTTTTCAGAGATTTGGACCCGCCGCTCAGTATTGGTATAGGTACCGCTTTTTTCAGCAAATGAAGCGGCCGGTAGTACCACATCCGCCAGTTGAGCGGTCTCGGAGAGGAAAATATCCTGTACTACCAGAAAATCAAGATTAGAGAGCGCAAGTTCTATGCTGGTTGAATCAGGGTCGCTCATCATTGGATTTTCTCCCATAACGTACAGAGCCTTGAGATCGCCTTTCTGGGCCGAATCCATCATATCGGTGATCGTCAGTCCCGCAGTATTGTCTAGCCCTTCAACACCCCATGCCTGTTCGAATTTAATTTTAATGCCTTCATCAATCACTTTCTGATACCCGCTGTAGACAACCGGCAAGGCCCCCATGTCACAGGCGCCCTGGACATTATTCTGTCCACGCAGAGGGTTGACACCCGTGGACGGTCTGCCCATGTTTCCAGTCAACATGGTCAGGTTGGCACATGATTTCACATTGTCGGTGCCGGTTGTATGCTGGGTGATCCCCATGGCGTAGAGAAGCATGGCAGAGTCCGCCATGGCATAGATGCGGGCAGCTTTCTCCAGATCCTGCGTTCGGACTGCGGAGATCATTTCGACTACTCGCGGAGTGTAGCGGCTTACTACAGCTTTGAGTTCCTCAAAGCCTTCGGTCCTTGTTTCAACAAATTTTTTATCATAAAGATCCTCTTCTATGATGATATTCATAATCCCGTTCAATACTGCAACATCAGTCCCGATGTTCTGCCTCAGATGCAGATCTGCAAAACCGGCAATCTGAATCTCGCGTGGATCTACCAGGATCAGTTTTGCTCCTTTTTCTACGGCATTTATCAAACGTGAACCAATAAGCGGGTGCTGGGCCGTGGTATTCGAACCGATGACAAAAAGCACATCGGCATTTTCAACTTCATTGATGGAGTTGGTCATTGCCCCTGAGCCGAATGCTGCGGCCAGACCGGCCACGGTTGCACTGTGTCAGAGACGGGCGCAGTGGTCGACATTGTTGGTTTTGAAAACAGCCCGGGCCATCTTCATGAATAGATAATTTTCTTCATTTGTAACCTTTGCCGAGCTTAAGAAGGCAAGCGATTGGGGACCATGGGTGTCTTTTATTGTTTCCATGGTACTTGCCACTGTGGTTAAGGCTTCTTCCCAACTGCATTCGACAAGTTTTCCGTCTTTACGGATGAGCGGAGAAGTGAGCCTGTCCGGGGAGTGAATGAATTCATAGGCATTCCATCCCTTAACACAAAGCATACCTTTGTTTACAGGGTTTGCAGGACTCGGCTCGATCCCGACTATACGCCCAGCCTGGGTTACCAGATAAAAATTGCAACCACAGCCGCAGAACGGGCAAACGCTTAAGTGTCTGGACATAATTAAATGGCCTCCTCTATATCTTCGATTTGGGTGTAACAAAATACCGGTCCATCCGTGCAGCAATACTTGTTACCGATGGCACAATGGCCGCATTTGCCTACTCCGCATTTCATCATTCGCTCAAGAGACATATAGATATGTTCTTTTGCAAAGCCTAAGTTCAGCAGCTTTTGTAATACAAAACGATACATGATAGGCGGACCACACAGGACAGCATACGTTTCTTCAGGTGAGATTATGGTTTGTTCAAACAGCCCGGTCACTACCCCCACATACTGTTTCCAGATACCTTCATCGTCTCTGTCGACACTGTAGAGATATTTGATATCATCTCGATCAAAGAAGCTTAAGAGTTCATACTTGAACAGGACATTATCTGGATTGTTGGTGCCGTACATCAGGATAATTTCATCGAATTCTTCCCTCTTGTCGAGGGCGTACAGGAGCAGAGACCTCAGTGGTGCCAGGCCGAGGCCTCCTGCTACCAGCAGAAGTTTGTGCCCTTTGAGGTCATCCAGCGGGAATCCCCTGCCATATGGGCCACGAATGTGCAAGTTTGAACCTTTTCCCATTTCAAAGAGTGAATCAGTAATCCTGCCGGTTTTCCTGACACAGATTTCCAGGCTGTCAAGCCTGGTCGGCGGGGATGAAATGCTGATTGGCGCTTCACCTTTGCCAAACAGGGAAACTTCTATGAACTGTCCGGGTTGATGACCGAAGTCCGCCCATGAGCTGCCATCTTCCAATTGTAATTGAAAGAGTCTGTGATCTTGTATTTGAGGCAATGTTCTGTGAATGGATACCGGTCTTGGCTCGTATATGTTTCCGGGATGATCTCCCATAGGCTCCTCCTTTATACCGAATAAAGTCGTTAAATTGTTGACTGCATTGTGGCAATTTCAATACCACATGGAAAATGCATTGATATCATTGAATTATTTTATTTGCTGTATGCATATAGTTTCATTTTCAGGGGAATCTTACCCCGTTTATGGGGAGTTATTCCCCTGAAAGTGTAATAAGAATATAATCAAAAACGCTTGAAAAGAATCACAATATGGAATAATTCCATCACCATGAAACCAAACGAATCATCTCTTCTTTTTGCGGATAAAAACGGAAACATCATGGATTATGAGCCGCTCTCCATGGTTGCCAGGAGCGGAGACTATCTTGTTCCTGTCGAAATGGACGAGTTAATTGATCTTCCCGATGGTTCCCAACTCTATGTTCTTCCCGACAGACATCCGGTTGGCATGGATAGACAAACCGGTGAGATTGTTGTGCTCGAGAGAAACCCCTACAACCCTTCACAGAAGGCATATGCAGTAGCCGCCTTTCTGAGTGCTGCCCATACGCATACCTATTTAGCTGCCTGGGAACGCAAAACATGTGCAAATGTTCTACCGCTTTTCGCATATGCCGCTATTGGCTGGAATGGAGGATTTGTAACAACTGCCATTCGTGTCGATCAATCCAGGAGACAGGATCCGGATACTTTCGATATGTCAAAAGTAAAGCGAGGTATTGAAATCTGGAAACAGGAATTTTCTCGAAACCGACTGGTGGATCACCTCTCAAATTGTGCTTTAATTTATGGGTGCCCGGCTGCGCTCAATCTTTTCCAGGGAAGGGAAGAGGGTCCTCTTCCAACGTCACCCAGCTGCAATGCCCGATGTATCGGCTGTATTTCATATCAGGAAGGATGTGAACCTCCGTCTCCCCAGCAACGTATAGAGTTTGTCCCGACCCCGCAAGAAATTGCGGAAGTTGCCCTGAAACATATTGCGGTGGTGGATGATGCAGTTGTGAGTTTCGGGCAGGGATGCGAGGGCGAACCGTTACTTGCCGGTGATGTGATCAGAGATGCCATAAAACTGATAAGGAAATCCACTACAAAGGGAACAATAAATCTTAATTCAAATGCAAGTTTGCCTGAAAAAGTTGCAGAACTGGCCGATGCGGGCCTTGATAGTCTCAGGATAAGTATGAATTCCGCCCGAGAAAAAACCTATGAAACGTATTTTCGTCCCCACTATTCTTTTGGAGCACTGATGCAAAGCGCCAGGGAGATGAAGAGTAGAGGGAAATTTGTTTCCATAAATCTATTTGTTTTCCCAGGTGTTACCGATGCCCCCAAAGAAGCTCAAGCCCTGAAGCAATTTATCCGGGAAGCCCGGATCGATATGATACAATGGCGTAATCTTAATATCGATCCGGATCAGTATTTACATGTGCTTGGACAAAGCTTGCCTTCCGGAATCGGGATTCGACGACTCATACAAGA
>JAFGIF010000236.1 GCA_016929755.1 Deltaproteobacteria bacterium
AAATGGTAGAAATTGAAGATATTGGATTTCCTTTTCTGATGAAACACATCATTGAATCTAATTTCTCAGGAATTCTGTTTGTAAAAAGAAACCACTGGAGCAAAGGTCTCATATTCAATGCGGGCAATCTGTGCGCAATCCAGTCAAACAAAAGCGAAGAGCTATTTGGCAATCTGCTGGTGGAACAGGGTTTTATCAATGAAGATGAGAATGCAATATCGCTTAAAAAAGCCAAGATTGAAATGAAAAAGCAGGGAGTAGTACTTCTCGAGATGGAAATCATACAGCCTGATGTAATTACCCATGCACTCAGGCATCAACTGGAAACCCGCTTTCTGGATATTTTTGCCTGGTATGCCGCCACGATCCAAAAAATCAAGAAACCTGATATTGACAAACGCCCAGAGCTATCTAATGAAGAATTTTCCAACCTTATCAGAAAAGGTATTATGGAATATACGCCCTTTTCTCAGATCATCACTGCACTCTCTCAGTATCAAGACATGAGACCCAGACTTTTGAGGAATTCGTTCCCCCGGGATATGGACAACGATATTGATAACATAATCCACTACAATATCTCCGAGGCTATGCATTTCGGACAAAATATGCCACGAGCGCTGCTTGGTCTTTTCTGTACCGGGGTGATTGCTTTTGAAAAAGAAAAGCATACTTACCTGGTTGATAAATAAAAAGGGCATAAGCATCATCGGGAAAAACCCCCTTACCAAACAGGATGCGTCGTGAATCACCGCTACTCGAAATAAATTGCATTAATATATTTAATACTTTTTGAAAATCTCAAGCGGCCTTATTTAAAATAATCCTGCAGCGGCTTTACATCCCAGGAACTGTTCTGCATTGCCATGATGGCTTCGGCAACCGCGCGTGATGCAGGAATAGTGGTTGTGTAAAGAATATTATACATGATTGCACTCTGCCGGATATGATAGGCGTCCCTGGTAGGGCTTCTGCCGAAGCTGGTATTTACAATCAATTGAATGTCACCGTTCTTGACATGGTCAACCACATTCGGTCTGCCCTCACTCACCTTGAGAACCGTCTTGGCCTGCACACCATTGGAAATCAGGAATGAAGCCGTTCCCCTTGTAGCCAGGATTTCAAACCCCATCTTTTCAAATGATTTGGCAACGGGCACAATCTTATTTTTATGGAGGTCATGAACACTTAAAAAAACTTTTCCCTCAAGCGGTAAATTAAAACCGGTAGCCATCTGGGCTTTGGCATAGGCCATGGCAAAAGAATCATCTATTCCCATAACTTCTCCGGTCGATCTCATTTCAGGGCTCAGGATCACCTCTGCATTCGGAAAACGGCTGAACGGGAAAACAGCCTCTTTGACTGCCATATGATAAGGCTGTATGCGTTCGGTAAAACCGAGCTCTGTCAGGGTACGCCCCAGCATAACCTTTGTCGCCAATTTAGCCAGGGGAACACCGATTGCCTTGCTTACAAATGGCACGGTTCTGGATGCCCTGGGATTTACCTCGATAACGTAGAGCTTGCCATCCTTGAGTGCATACTGAATATTCATCAAGCCAACAACACCCAGTTCCAGAGCGATGTTCTTGGTCTGCATTTCAATAGCCTCAATGACCTGAGGTGATAGTGTGGTAGGAGGCAGAACGCAGGCACTGTCTCCTGAGTGAATTCCCGCCTCTTCAATGTGTTCCATGATACCGCCCAGTACCGTCAGGGTACCATCACTGATGGCGTCTACATCGATCTCAATGGCATCTTCCAGAAATTTATCAATCAGGATAGCGTTGTCCGGAAAGACCTCCAGCACTCGAGCCATAAATTCCCGCAATGTATCCGAGTCATAGATGATTTCCATGGAGCGACCACCAAGCACATAGGAGGGTCTCACGAGAACCGGATACCCGATTTTCTCAGCAATTTTAAGGGCCTTATCAGCGCTAAATGCAATATCGCTGACGGGCTGATTCAGCCCGATCTTCCTGACAATTTCCTGAAACCTCTCCCTGTCCTCGGCCCGGTCGATTGCATCCGGAGACGTCCCCAGGATCGGCACAGAGTTGTTGGCAAGTCCCCGGGCCAGATTCAAAGGCGTCTGTCCGCCGAATTGCACGATCACGCCGGCGGGTCTTTCCGCCCGGAAAATGTGCAGCACATCTTCCAGGGTTAACGGTTCGAAAAAAAGCTTGTCTGAAATATCATAGTCCGTACTGACTGTTTCAGGATTGGAATTGACCATGATGCTTTCATAGCCTTCCTCTCGAATGGCAAAGCTGGCATGCACACAGCAATAGTCGAATTCGATCCCCTGCCCGATCCGGTTCGGCCCTCCGCCTAAAATCATAATCTTTTTTTTCGAATCCGGCCTGATCTCACTCTCCTGCTCATACGTGGAATAGTAATAGGGAGTATAGGCCTCGAATTCTGCCGCACAGGTGTCGACAAGTTTATAGACCGGTTCTATCCCGTTCTCAAAACGAAGCTCGCGAACCCTGTCTTCAGATAATTCCCACAACTGTCCCAGATTGCGGTCCGAAAACCCGAGCTGTTTTGACCTGGCAAGAATATCGGGAGAATAACCACTTTTCGCAATGATCTCCTGTGCATCAACGAGTTCCTGTATTTGATACAAAAACCATGGATCAATACCGGTCATTGCCCGTATTTCTTCTACACTGATACCATAGCCAAGGGCCTGGGCGATCGTAAAGAGCCGTGCTGAGTTCGGGGTTGTGAGCCCGGAAATGATGTTTTTTTTCTGCTCTGAATCGTACGGCACTTTTTTTGAGCCAAGTCCGAAGCGCCCGATTTCCAGTGAACGCACAGCCTTGTGCAGGGCCTCTTTAAAAGTCCGGCCGATGGCCATGGTTTCCCCGACTGATTTCATGGAAGTTGTAAGATAATCTTCGGTCCCTGGAAACTTTTCAAATGTCCATCTGGGAATTTTAACCACACAGTAGTCAATGGCCGGCTCAAACGATGCAAAGGTCTCTTTGGTTATATCATTGGGAATTTCATCCAGGGTGTAGCCGACTGCCAGTTTGGCCGCGATCTTGGCTATCGGAAACCCGGTAGCCTTGGAGGCCAGGGCTGAAGAGCGGGAAACCCTTGGATTCATTTCGATAACCACCAGATCGCCATTTTCCGGATTCACGGCAAATTGCACGTTTGATCCGCCTGTTTCAACCCCTATCTCGCGCATAATATCTATCGAGGCATTGCGCAGCCGTTGATATTCGACGTCGGTAAGGGTCTGGGCCGGAGCAACCGTGATGGAATCCCCTGTATGCACACCCATGGGATCGATGTTTTCAATCGAACAGATAATGACCACATTATCCGCTTTATCGCGCATTACCTCGAGCTCGAATTCTTTCCATCCGATCACTGATTCCTCAATCATGATCTCGCTGATCATGCTGGCAGCCAAACCTGACTTGGCTATTCGCTCGAGATCTTCAGGGTTGTAAGCAATACCGCCGCCGATTCCTCCCAGGGTGAACGACGGTCTGATAATGACAGGGTACCCAATGGTCGCCGCAACGCTGAATGACTCATTCAGGCTGCGGGCAAATCCACTCTTGGGCACCCGCAATACGATGTTTTGCATGGCCTGGCAAAACTGTTCCCTGTCTTCGGCCTTGTGAATAACCTCCGGTGATGCCCCGATCATCTCCACGCCATAGCGATCTAAAATTCCCTGATCAGCAACCGCCACAGAGGTGTTCAGCCCGGTCTGCCCGCCCAGGGTTGGTAATATCGCATCCGGCCGCTCTTTGGCAATAATCTTGGCCACAGCTTCGGGGGTTATCGGCTCGATATAGGTGCGATCCGACATGTCGGGATCAGTCATGATGGTGGCTGGATTGGAATTGATCAGCACCACTTTATAGCCCTCTTCCTTTAAAGCCTTGCAGGCCTGTACCCCGGAATAATCGAATTCACAGGCCTGGCTGATTACGATCGGCCCGGAACCGATGATGAGAATCTTGGATAGATCTGTTCGTTTCGGCATAATTTTTTTCTTTGGGTCTAGACTACCTGGTCTTTATGCACCTTCATAAGATTCAAAAAATCTTTGAAAAGATATCCTGTATCTTGTGGCCCCGGTGCGGCCTCGGGATGATACTGTACACTGAATGCGTTCAAAGAGGGGTAGCTCAACCCCTCCAGGGTATTGTCGTTCAGGTTGATAAATGTGACCTGTGTATCCTGGGGCAAAGTATCGGCTATGACTACAAAGCCGTGATTCTGTGAGGAAATATGCACCCGGCCGCTTCGAAGATCCTTTACCGGATGGTTGACACCGTGATGACCGAACTTGAGTTTTTCTGTGCGCCCCCCAATGGCTAGTCCGAGTATCTGGTGCCCCAGACAAATACCGAAGATGGGCAACTCGCCCAGAATATTTCTAACAGTCTCAACAACGTATGTGAGCGGTGCGGGATCACCGGGTCCGTTCGACAGCAGAACGCCATGCGGATTTAATGCCATAATTTCATGTGCTTTTGTAGTTGCCGGGACCACAATAACTTCGCAATCCAGGTTTTCAAGATTGCGCAGAATATTGTACTTTACCCCGCAATCCAGAACCACAACGCGAATCCTGTCAAAAACGTGTACGGGCGATTCCAAAGGGTACACCTGCCCCCTTTCCCAGCGGTATGGCCTTGAACAACTCACATACTGCACCAGGTCCTGTCCGACCAGTCCGGGATCAGCATTTACTTTTTCAAGCAGGGTATCGATATCCTCTACCTCGGTTGACATCACACCATGCATGGCTCCCCGTGTACGGATGTGACGGGTCAAGGCCCTGGTGTCAATACCTTCCAGCCCTATTGTACCGTTTTCTTCCAGAAAATCCTTCAGGCTTTTTTCCGAACGCCAGTTGCTGGGATGCGCCTGGTATTCTTTAACGATGAATCCATCCATGTGGATACGGTCGGATTCCATATCAGAACTGTTTATGCCGTAATTTCCGATCAGGGGATAGGTCATTGCCAGAATCTGTCCCTTATAGGAAGGATCACTCAGAATTTCCTGATAACCGGCCATACCGGTATTGAATACGACCTCTCCGAAGACCTCTCCCCGCCCGGCAAAGGCATAGCCCCTATAAACGGAACCATCTTCCAGAACCAGCACAGCCGGTGGTTTTGACCAGTCTAACGGCACAGCACAACTCTCCTTGGTTTTATTGGAAATGCCCAGCCATATTTTTCCCATCCAATGGGATGGTTTTTACATAAATCAGGGCGGCACCACAAAATTACCGCCCTAATTAAAATGGCTGTCCTGCGCGATTATCTCCAGCTATAGTACGGCCAGATACTTGTCAATCTCAAACTGGCTTACATGGATTCTAAATTCGTCCCATTCTCTTTTCTTGTTCTCGATAAACTTTTCGAAAATATGATCGCCCAGTGCCTCTCTTACCAGTTCGCTTTGTGAAACCACCTGAATAGCCTCGAACAGATTACCGGGTAATGAGGTTATCCCTGCATCAGCCCTGGCTTTTTCATTCATCTCAAAAATATCCTCTTCGATTGGCTCAGGAAGTGCGTATTTCTTTTCGATTCCCTTGAGTCCCGCGGCAATCTGCACCGCAAATGCAAGGTATGGATTACAGGCTGGATCAGGAGCCCTGAATTCCATCCTGGTGGCATTGGCCTTGCCGGGCTTATACATGGGAACTCTGACCATGGCTGAACGGTTGCGTCTGGCCCAGGATACATAAACAGGTGCCTCATAACCCGGCACCAGGCGCTTATATGAATTGACCCATTGATTGGTGACCGCAACAATTTCCCTGGCATGGGTCAGAATACCGGCAATGTAATGTTTACCCATCTTCGACAGATTATACTTGTCCTTGGCATCAAAAAAGGCATTATTGCCGTCTTTGAAGAAGGACTGATGCACGTGCATGCCACTGCCGTTTTCACCGGCTAAGGGTTTGGGCATAAAGGTGGCATACACACCGTGCTGTCTGGCGATTTCTTTGACTGCCGTTCGGTAGGTCATGACATTATCTGCCATGCTTAATGCTTCCTGATAGCGAAGATCTATTTCATGCTGGGATGGTGCAACCTCGTGGTGACTGTACTCAACCTGGATACCCATTTTCTGCAGTGCGAAAATAGTATCTCTACGCAGGTCAGTGGCACGATCAATCGGAAGACCGTCGAAATAGCCTCCGCGGTCAAGAATTTGAGTAGAGGTGTCATCGGCAAAATAAAAGAATTCCAGTTCAGGTCCGAGGAAACATGTATAACCTTTTTCCGCCAGTTTCTTTACCATGCGTTTCAAGACATAGCGTGGATCACCTGCGTATGGTGTTCCATCCGGATTCTGGATATCACAAAACATGCGGGCAACCGGCTGATCAGCAGGCCTCCACGGAATGAGCTGAAAGGTAGTCGGGTCGGGTTTGGCAATCATATCACTTTCATGGATACGGGCAAACCCTTCAATCGATGAACCATCGAAACCCATTCCCTCTGCCATACCCTCTTCCATCTCTGATGGAGTGACGCTGAAACTCTTCATCCTTCCCAGCACATCGGTAAACCAGAACTGGACAAAACTTACATTTTGTTCCTTGACAACCGCCAGAACATCTTCCTTTGTCTTACAATTAAACATAGTTAAACCCTCTCATTTGGTTTTTTATTGGTATCCTTTGCCACAAATGGGCATGATTCCTATTCAAATGCTTCATTTTCCCTCAATTCCCAGATGCCGCAGGGACAGGCATCACAACAAAATCCACAGCCGATACAACGCTCATCATCAACAACATATTCATAATCCGAGTTCGTCAGTTCTTTACGCGTGATTGCCTGTTGCGGACACAGGACTTCGCACAGACTGCAATCCCGGCACCCGCTACAGGATGCACAGCCGAGGGCACACTGTTCAATATCGCTAAATTTCTTCGGTCTGGGATCATAGTATTC
>JAFGIF010000237.1 GCA_016929755.1 Deltaproteobacteria bacterium
ACCTGAAAATCTCGTATGCACATACGGCTCTATGGTCTCATCACTTTGCCGGCGTATGATTCAGAATGATGAAAGCGCCCGCGATGCGGCCCAGGAGGTGTGGTATGAAATCATCCGGAATCTGAACTCTTTTCGCGGTGATTCGAAAATCTCCACCTGGATCTATACCATTGCCACGCGGGTGATTCTGAAATTATCCTTGGCTGAGAAACGCTATACCACGCAATTTCTCAAGGATTTTTTTCATGGTGAGAAAAGGATATCGCCTACGACCGATGATATAAAAAAGGAATACTGGGTCAAGGATATGTGTAATAAATGCCTGAGTGGCATCCTGCACTGCCTGGATAATGAGGCACGCCTGGCCTACATCCTCAGGGAAATGGCCTGTATCGAGTATGATGAGCTGGCGCAGATCCTAGGCAAGGACGAGGCCGCCGTACGCAAGAGTATCTCGCGTTCCCGCAGAAAATTACGGAATTTCCTCAATGACGAGTGTGCCCTGTTCAATCCATCCGGCAGCTGCCACTGCAGGATGAAGCCCTGGGTCGAACAAATAGATTTGCCCCGGGAATTCGAAAAATTGCGCATAACCATCAATCGTGTAAACATTTATCGTGAATCCGAATCCGTACTGCCCACAAAAAATTACTGGGAAGCCTTGTTGTAGTTGTCACAAATCCATCCGGTCCTCCACATATAGTATAGAAAATAAAAAATGGGAATTATCCCATACAACAAGGAGGAAAAACGATGGATCAAGACAAAAGACTTCACCTGTTACAAATGATGTATGCAGCGGTACTGGCGGATACTGTCCTGCAGTTCGAGAATGAAGGGGTATTACAATCCGTAATTGATCGCAAGCAACAGGCACAGATGGCAACCGGCAAGCTAAGAGCGAACCAGTTGGGTATAAAAGCTCCCGAAGAGGTTTTTGCAATTCTCTCGGAGGTTTTCAATTGTGCCAGATGGACCATAACCCCCAGTGATTCAGGCTTTGCAGCCGGCACCACTGCGTGCACCCTGTGCGCCATTGCCAAAAAGATGGGCTCACCCAGCCCCTGCCGCATATACTGTCTGGATCCTATGGAAGGCATGATTAAAGGGCTTGACCCACAGGCTTCCTTTACTGCCACGGAAACATTATGGGACAGTGATCGGTGCAATGTGGAAGTAGTAAGATAAGATCCGAGAGCATAGACAGTGGCCTACGGACAATTGATGATTACTTTATAAAAGGGTGCGGGGTCTGCCATCTTGTCAATTAGATGGCAGACCCCGTATAGCTGAAGGTACACATCCCGACTCAATGGGATACTTATTTCTCAAAATCTAACGCTATGTAGCGTGATCCCCGCTTGTCTTTCACCAGCATGAGAATTGGTTTCTTTCCATTTTTCTCAATGGAGAGCTCAAACTCTTTAAGATTCCTGACCTGATCACGGTTGACCTCCTGGATCAGAACTCCCGGTCTGATACCGGCACTTGCAGCTGCGGAACCGGATTCAACCTCTGTCACCACAACGCCCTGTTCATCCTCATATCCGTAGCGTTCAGCCATTTCTTCGGTGAGTGTCATCACGGTAAGACCGAGTTTCTCCAGGGTGTCCGGCTCAGCTTTTGAGGTCTGCACCTCTTCGGATGACATCTTTTCAATTTTTACTCTGAATGCCATTTCCTTGCCGTCACGGATCACGGTAATATCCACACTGGTTCCCGGAGCTATTAGGGCTACCTTGTTGCGGAACGGACCAACCATATCAACTGATTCACCTTCAAATTTGACAATAACATCGCCCTGTTTTAGCCCTGCCTTTTCAGCCGGGGTATCCGGCATGACCTGAGATATGATTACACCCTTGGTGTCGTCAATTCCGAAGGATTTTGCAAGTTCGGGAGTAAGGTTCTGGATCATGATTCCGAGGTATCCGCGCGTAACGCTTCCGTGATCGACCAGCTGGGAATAAATAGTCTGAGCCAGTTTGACAGGTATGGCAAAGCCGATTCCCATATATCCGCCGCTGCGGCTGAAGATTGCCGTGTTAATACCGACGGCCTGGCCTTCGAGATTGATCAACGGCCCCCCTGAATTGCCGGGATTAATGGCGGCATCGGTCTGGATGTAGTCTTCATAATCGGTAATGCCAATGCTGCTGCGTCCCTTGGCGCTGACTATGCCGGCGGTAAGCGTATGTGACAGGCCGAATGGATTGCCAACGGCCAGTACCCACTCGCCGACCTCTAGTTTGTCGGAGTCACCCAGGGGTAGTACCGGCAGATTCTTGGCATCGATCTTGATCACGGCCACATCTGTGGGCGGGTCCACGCCGACTGTCTCGGCCGTGAATTCACGACCGTCCAGCAGCTTCACAGTGACCTTGTCCGCTTCGCCAACCACGTGGTTGTTAGTCAAAATATATCCGTCGGGTGAAATGATGAATCCAGAACCCTGACCAACGACCTGGCGCTTTCGCTGAGGCATGTTTTCGGGTTGGCCAGGCATCGGTTCACCGAAGAAACGCCGGAAAAACTCGTCATCAAAAGGCGGGCCAGACCTGAATGACGGACTTGAAGTGAGGGTTTTCTCGACCTTGATAAATACCACTGCCGGAGATACTTCCTTTGCAACAGATGCAAAGGCCTTGCCTGTCTCCTTGAGGCTTTCAAGTCCCTTTTCCTGTGCCTGCACAGTATCGGGTATACTTACAAACATAAAGGCAAGTGCAATCAGTGCAATAGAAAGTGCCTGAGTAACACGTGTTCGCAGGAACACACAGGTTGTTGCATATGCCATTTTCTTTTCATTATCTTGCTGTTGACGCATTAGAGTTCTCCTTTTGATCTAATTTATTCCTTCTATAAGGCAAGACTAATGCCATTTCCAGTCCCTGTTTGAATTCAATGAGTTATGTTTTTTTAAGAAGGACACACAATTAAAAGCTGTATATTATATTTACAGCCTATGTAAACTTATTAGACAGCCAGCAAACATATTGTACTTGATGTATGTATCAGTACATGAGGATCTTTGGTGGAAAAAAATCTTACAACGTTCTAATCATAATCGATACTAAGTAACATATGATAACTCGTGAACGTCTAAACAATATCATCGCAACACCTTATGTCCATAGATATACATCTTCTTTCAGACCCGGTGATACTTGCAGCAAATTATATCCACCCCGTTTTATCCTGCCTTGGAAAGTGTCGATATATTAACACATTTAAGTTTACTAACACATTTTTCCATGATAAAAGATATTTTGAGGAAAACAACTGGATGAAACATCACGAATTTTCTTCGGCGCAGTGGAAATTTATCGCTGCTCTTGAGGCACTCGGAGTTCCTTCATCACTGGA
>JAFGIF010000238.1 GCA_016929755.1 Deltaproteobacteria bacterium
AACCTTGAGTTGATTTTAACCGATTTTCTTTCTTTCGCTTACAAGTGAATCCACGACAGAGGGATCAGCCAGTGTCGAGGTATCACCGAAGTCCGAAAAGTCGCTGGCTGCAACCTTCCTCAGAACACGACGCATGATCTTGCCTGAGCGGGTCTTGGGAAGACCGTCCGCCCACTGGATGATATCCGGAGAAGCAATGGGCCCGATCTCCTTTCTCACGTGAGTCACAAGAGCCTTGCGGATATCGTCGGAAGGATCCACACCGGTATTCAGGGTAACATAGGCAAAGATGCCCTGTCCCTTGATTTTATGCGGGTATCCGACAACCGCCGCTTCTGCGACATCAGGGTGAGCTGTCAAAGCAGCTTCAACCTCGGCAGTGCTCATACGGTGCCCGGAGACGTTAATAACATCATCCACACGGCCGGTGATCCTATAGTCACCATCCTCGTCGCGCTCGGCCCCGTCGCCGGAAAAATAATAGCCCGGGAACTGGGAGAAGTAGTTCTTATACATGAGTTCCGGATTGCCCCAGAGGCCTCTGAGCATTCCCGGCCAAGCCATCTTGATGCATAAAGCACCTCGGCCGGGACCCTCGACTACCTGCTGGCTTTCATCGATCAGGGCGGGAACAACACCGAAGAATGGTTGCATCGCCTTGGCCGGTTTGATGTCTATGGCTCCGGGCAACGGCAGGATCATGTGTCCGCCAGTCTCGGTCTGCCACCAGGTATCTGCGATGGTGCATCTTCCGCCACCGATCTTATCATAATACCAACGCCAGGCCTCGGGATTCAACGGTTCGCCTACGGAACCCAGCACTCTCAATGAGGAAAGATCATGCTTATCGACCCACTCATCACCTTCCTTGGCAATAGCGCGGATAGCGGTCGGAGCGGTATAAAAATTATTGACATTATATTTCTCACACACGGCCCAGAACCTGTCATAGTTGGGATAGCTGGGAACGCCCTCGAAGAGAATGCTGCTATGGCCATTACATAAGGGGCCATACACAATGTAGCTGTGCCCAGTAACCCAGCCGATGTCAGCGGTACACCAATAGACGTCTTCGTCACGCACGTCAAACGCAAGCTGCTGGGTCATGGAGGCGTAAAGAAGGTAGCCTGCCGTGGTATGGAACACACCCTTGGGTTTTCCGGTAGAACCCGAGGTGTAGAGGATGAAGAGAACATCTTCGGCATCCATGTGCTCGGGCTCGCAGTACATTGGAGCCTCCTCCATCAACTCTTCGTACCAGAGATCCCGGCCCTCTTTCATAGGCACTTCAATACCGGTACGTTTGACTACGATCTGCTTCTCCACCGACGGACAAACGTCAAGGGCCTTGTCGGCATTCGCCTTCTGGGGAACTGCCTTTGCGCCGCGGTAGGTACCGTCACAGGTGATGACCAGCCTGGCCTGGCAGTCGTTCACTCGATCGGCAAGGGCGTCGGAAGAGAACCCGCCGAAAATGATGGAATGGATCGCCCCGATCCGGGTGCAGGCCAGCATCGTAATGGCAAGTTCCGGGATCATGGGAAGGTAAATGGATACGCGGTCACCCTTCTTGATACCGAGTTTTTTCAGCACATTGGCGAACTTGTTCACTTCTCGATACATATCAAAGTACGTGAACACCTTCCAATCGTTCGGGTCATTACCCTCAAAAATAATGGCGGCCTTGTTTTTCTTGGTTTCCAGATGGCGATCGAGGCAGTTGTAGCTGACGTTCAACTCCCCGCCTTCAAAGAACTTGGCATAAACTTCGCCTTCAAATGAATAATCCATCACCTTGTCATCATCGAAGTCCTTGAACCAGGTTAGCCGTTTTCTGGCCTCATCGGCCCAGAACTTTTCCGGATTCTCAATAGACTCCTTGTACATCTTCTCATACTGTTCCCTACTTGGAATGTATGATTTTTCTCTCACTCTTTCGGGAACGGGGAAAACTTTGTCGTAGAACTCGACTTGATCAGCCATATAACTTCTCCTTCTAAGATAGATTTACTTCCTCGATGTTGCACAACATATAACTAAAGAACTGCGCGAGGTCAAGAATAATTGAATGCTCATTCATATCTATTAAGCATTTATTTCTTTGTCGGTTTATCGCTTATTATTTATTACATCCGAGGCATAATTTGGAAACGACTCCATAATAAAAATGTAAACCGTGCAGATGGAAAAAGTGCTTATTGTTTTGCTCAGACTCTCTATAGTTTCTTTCTTTATGCATAAGATACAGCACCAAAATTATCAACTCTACAGACCAGGAAGCATTCCGTACCGTCATCAAGAAAAGCGGACTCGCAAGCTGTGTCGCCGTGGTAATGGAATTCTCATCTGTCCTTCCCACACAGGAGAGGACAACATCATAAAAATATTTTGTGGAAAGACATATCTAGCATGCAAATCTCCGATGAACCTTAAATTACTAAGCCCAGCCGCGCATCATTGAAGACGACCCTAGTGCAAAAACCCCAATAGTACTGTTTACACAAAACAAAGAGCTATCGTTGCTGTTTAATCTTCTTTGTTCTAATCTCTGGGGAGATGTATAATCAACACCGGTTTCTTGCACTGACGCACAACATGTTTGGCGGTATAATCCAACAAGGCCTTACCAACGGCAGTCACAGAGTGGGCACCCAAAACGACCAGATCAAATCCCTGGGTATCCATCATTGATAAAATCTCTTCTTCTGCATTGCCAAAGATAACAATCACATCTTCAACAAATTCATCATATTCCCCATCTTCACATAAGCTAGCGCATGAATCCACAATACGCTTCTGGATGGCGTCCAAAGCCAACTGTTTATTCTTGGCAAGAAGTTCATTCCACTGTTTTTCTCCCAAAATCGAGTGCACCACGGAAGATGAGCTTGGCGACATTTCTTCAATTACATGCAGTACAGTAATTTTGGCAGAAAATCGCTTGGCAATACTAAAAGCATACCCGAATGCGTATTCCTCGCGCTCCGACAGGTCATTGACATAGAGAATCTTTTTGAAATCATAATCCATATAACTACTCCTCTCTAATTCAAGTTTTTTTCAGTTAATGTAAACATGCCATGCCGCCGTGTTCATTGATATATAATTAGTTCCTTTTGTGTAACATTTCAACCCGGCACATTATTCCATGTGCTTATTGATACGCCTGTAAAGATCTCCAGCCCTGTAAGAACTTCGAACAAATGGTGAAGCAACAACTCCTTTAAATCCCCTTTCCAGTGCCTCTTTCTCATATTCATGAAACACTTCGGGCCGCACATATTCAATAACCGGATGGTGGTTTTTACCGGGCTTAAGATATTGACCAATGGTAAGCAGATCACAATCCGCTTCTCTCAAATCATCCATCACCTGGAGGACCTCATCGCGTGTTTCACCCAGACCAGTCATCAAGCCCGACTTGGTAACAATATTACTATCGATTTTCTTCGCCTGTCGCAGCAGTTCGATCGAACGGATATATATGGCCTGAGGTCGAACATCAGGATAGAGTCTGGAAACTGTTTCAACATTATGATTGAGCACATTCGGGCGGGAATTTATCACTGTTGTGAGAGCGTCTATCGAACCCTGAAAATCCGGAATAAGCACTTCGACACCAACCCCGGCACATATTTTTTGAATAGCCAGAACAACCTCGGCAAAGTGATAAGCCCCGCCATCCGGCAAATCGTCTCTGGTCACAGATGTAACGACAACAAAATTCAGTTCCATCCCACGTATCTGTTTTGCCAGATTCAATGGTTCCAAGGGGTCGATGGGCTTAGGTATGCCGGAAGCGACAGCACAAAACCGGCAATTACGGGTACAGACATCTCCCATAACAAGAAAGGCGGCCTCGCCTTTGTTGAAACACTCTCCAAGATTCGGGCAGCAGGCTTCCTGGCAAATACTGTAAAGACTATGGCGCCTTAAATCTGTTTCCATCTTTTGGACATTCAGTCCTATTGGCAACCTTTTGCGAAGCCAGGCAGGTTTTTCAAGCATCTCGACCGCTCCGTTTATGTCTCGTTTCATTACTAAAAATATTTTTAATACCCCGGCGATAAAAATGGGTGGAACCAGACAACACAGGAAGTAACATTGCTCTCTGATCCCACCGTAATAAAGTAAGGAGGGTATTTATGAAGATTATTTTTTATCATAAATAATTTTTTCGCTAAATTTATCATCGTATATAGTCCGCCAGAAAATCATCACTGTTTTTTTCAGTAAAGTGATATTTTCCTCACGCTCTGTTTCAATAAAATTGATCTCCTTTTCTTTTAAAGTCACCTGCAATAAACATGTAAGCTCTCAGCAATATGCTCACTGCCCATAGTATTTTAAGCAATTTGCATACCAGCAACAGGTTGCCAGGATAAAACCATAATTTTCAGCCGTACTAATTCTGAAGGACATCAATCATTTATAAAATCCATCATCTTTTTTTATATTCTTATAAATCAGAGTATTAATTCCTGTGAATGCATGACGATGCCACATTATTCTTTATCAGACTGTACATTTATCTGTTCAATAATTATACTATATCCATAAAGTTATCTTGGCAGCAATTTCAGAGGTGTAAAGGCGGCATCTATGATTAGACTTTATTCAGATAAATCTCACCATCGTTATATCATCTGGCTATACAATCTGTTTTATAACAAAACAAATTGTACCATTATGCTACAAGACACTGCCGATAAAACCCAGGTAATGGCATGTAGTGCAACATTATATATTATTATTTTATTAATCATATTATTGCATTATCGAGCTTTGGTATATTATTTGCTCTTGAGTTAAAACAATGATGCACTTTTCTTATTTTATAAAAATCGAAGATCCTTTTTGCTAAAGCAAAAAAAATTTTTTGGAGGTACTATATGAAAAAGTTTGTTTGGCTTTTACTGGTTGTGACAATGGCGTTTTGTTTTGCAATGCCCTCTATGGCAGCAAAGGACAAACCCATTGTATGGAAAATGCAGGCGTCCTATCCGATGAACACCACTGTAATGATGCACGGAAGAGAATGGTCCAAGTACATTCAAGAAATTACAGCTGGCCGTTTAAAAGTTGAAATCCTTCCCCCGGGTGCCATGTGTGCGGTAGGAGATATAGTGACCTACCTTGAGAAGGGTGTCTTTGACTGTGCGGTTTCATACGGCGGATTCTACACCGGGTTGATTCCTGAAACCGACTTGGAAATCGGACTTCCCATGGGACATCAGACTTGGGATGAATACTGGGATGCTTATTGGAACAGGGGCTTGGGCGATGTAATCCGTGAGGCATATGCCGAGCATAACATTATTCATTATCCAAGTGCAGCCGGCTGCTATTACCATTTCAATACCAACTTTCCGGTAACAAAAATTTCAGACCTGAAAGGCAAAAAAATACGTGCACTCGGCATCTATGGAAAATACGTTGAAGCGCTTGGTGGATCTGCTGTTACTATTCCAGGTGGTGAACTGTATATGGCCATGAAGCTTGGTACAATCGATGGTGCTATCTACGATGCATCCGGCCTGATGGACGTAAAATTCCATGAGGTGGTTAAATACTACACATTCCCGACCGCTGCCCAGATCGCTTTATCCTTCCTGGTAAATAAAGATTCGTTCGATAAACTGCCCGAAGATCTCAAACCACTGGTCGATCTCGGTACCCGCTTCATATTAGAGGACTCCAGCATGCGCTACATCAAAGAAACCAAAGAATCTCTTCACCAGGCCGAAGCTTTGGGGTCTGTAGAAAAATGCTGGCTCCCCGAGGAAGAACTTGTCAAAGCCAGAAAACTTGTAGTTCCTCTCTGGGATGAGGTCGCTGCAAAAAGCCCCAGAATGAAGAAAGGTGTAGATATTCTCAAAGAACAGATGCGCTTTGTCGGCAGGCCAATGGATTAACCTCAGACGATAATGAATAAGAGCGCATTGTTTGCGCTCTTATTCATTCTTTATGCCAAGAACAATAAATGGAGACACTATCATGCGATGGTATATTCGTACAGTAGATACCATGAATGAGTGGATCGGAAAGATATTTTGCTGGTTACTCATTCCACTGGTTTTCATAACCGCTTTTGAAGTTTTCATGCGCTATGTGATGCAACAACCCACAATATGGGCCTGGGATGTCAATATTCAGGTCTTCGCCGCAATTACATTTTTCAGTGGCGGCTATGCTCTTTTAACAAAGGGTCATGTAACCGTAGATGTTTTTACACTTCGCATGGAAAAACGCAAGCGTGCCATATTAGAAATCATTACATCATTTTTCTTCTTTTTTGGAATCGCAGTGTTGATGATTAAGGGCTATGAAATGTTCTTAATGTCTTGGTCTGTTAAGGAAAAGATGCCCACCATCTGGGCTCCTCCTTACTACATCATGAAATTTTTCGTACCTTTGGGATGCGCGCTGCTCCTGCTGCAGGGAATATCCGAACTTTTTAAGAATCTGTATATAATTGCCGGAAAAGACCATGAAATCTTAAAGGGAAAGGGGGACTGAAGCCATGATAACGGCATTAATCATCGTAGGTTCACTATTAATCCTCCTTATGACCGGCTTGCCGGTAGCTTTTGCTCTGATCGGTCTTTCGGCACTTCTGCTTTGGATTTTGCTCGGCCCCACAGCCCTGTTCATGGTGGTTTCATCTACCTTTAAACAATCCAGGACCGAGGTTTTTATCGCTATTCCACTATTTGTATTAATGGCTTCGGTACTGCAGTTTTCAGGAATAGCTACTACGCTCTACAACACCATGCGGATGTGGACCGGCAAGCTCCAGGGTGGGCTGGCGATTGCCACAACCATCATAAGTGCCGTGCTGGCTGCCCTTAGTGGTATCGGAGCAACCGCCACTGTAACAATGGGTCTGATTGCGCTGCCGGAAATGATCCAAAAAAAGTACAATAAAAACATCGTAGTAGGCTGCATTACTGCGGGAGGAGCTTTGGGCCCGTTGATTCCACCAAGTAATTTGTTAATCATTATCGGTGGATATGCAACGCTCTCGGTAGGAAAACTCTTTATGGGAGGTATTATCCCCGGGTTACTTTGCACCCTGGTCTATTGCATATACATCTGGCTTCGCTGCAAAGCGCACCCGGAAGACGGGCCGCCGCTACCTGAAGAAGAACTGGCCTCAACAGCGGATAAAATCAAGGCAATTCCAGGTGTTATACTTCCGATTCTACTCATATTCCTTGTGCTTGGAGGCATTTATGGCGGTGTATTTACTCCTACCGAAGCCGCTGGATTCGGGGCAATCGGGGCTATCATTATCGCTGCTATAAACAGAAGACTATCAATGCCCAATCTTTACCAGGGATTAAAACTCTCCTTCAAGGTAACCGGAATGATCATGTGGCTGGTCATCGGTGGAGGTTGCTACTCCACACTGGTAACCTGTACAGGAACAGCTCACCTGGTAAGTGATTTTCTTGCCAATATTCCCTTTGGAGTGACGGGCGTGATTATGGTCATGCTGGCCATTACGCTGGTATTGGGAATGTTTATCGACCCGGTTGCAATCACCATGATCTGTGTTCCGGTTTTTCATCCGGTTGTCAATGCATTGGGTGTCAATGATCTCTGGTTCATGCTGCTCTTCGCTATGGCTACCTGTATCGGGTATATCACGCCTCCATTCGGGTTGAATATCTTCTATATGAAGGGAGTCGTTCCCGAGGATATTCATCTGGCAGATATATATAGAGGAGTTCTGCCCTTCTGCCTGTTGCAGATAGGTGTACTTATTCTTTGTCTATTTTGCCCATGGCTAATGACTTGGCTGCCCGGCCTTATTGGTTAGAAAGAACAAGGTAGAGAAACGGCATGAAAGGAAAAGTCGCTGTCGTAACAGGTTCCGGAGCTGGTATCGGACGGTCAATAGCAGAGGCCTTTGCGCAGGCAGGGGCCTCTGTAGTTATCCCCGATATTGATGGAGAAGCAGCCGAAACAACTGCGGATTATATAAATAAAAATAGCTCAAATGCTCTGGCACTGGAAATCGATGTAACAGATCCACAACAGGTCGACCATCTTTTTGACACCACGATTGAACAGTTCGGCAGAGTCGATATACTGATAAATAATGCAGGCACCACCCACCCCGTAGAATCCATTCTGGATTTGGATCTGGATTATCTCGATCGAATATTTGCGCTTGATTACAAAGGAGTATACCTGTGCAGCAGGCGAGCCGGAAGAGAAATGATTCAGCAGAAAGACGGCTTAATTCTCAATATTTCTTCGATTGCCGGCATTACTCCATTGCCTCTTGTCATGTACGGGCCCATGAAGTCTGCGGTAAATATGCTGACCCGAATTCTGGCACGCCAGTGGGCTCCATTCAACGTACGAGTCAATGCAATTGCGCCGGGATATGTCTTAACCCCGCTTATCGAACAGATGATAGAAAACGGGCAAAGAGACCCAAGTCTTCTTATTGAAAGAATACCAATGCATTCCATGCTGGAGCCAAATGAAATTGCCGATGCTGCAATTTTTCTCGCATCGGCTAAGGCACGGCACATAACCGGGATCATCCTGCCAATTGAAGCAGGATGGCTCAGTGATGGCGGCTGGTCAGCCTATAATATTAAGTAATAACTACAGTTATTAATACACACATGCTTATATACGATAGAGATATTCAGATTTGTTTAACTGATGAAAAATAACATAATGTTTTTGCTCCTTTTACAAAATGTTTTTAAAATCAGTTTTGTTAAACCATTAATTGGAGGTTTTTATTCATCATGATACCGGATATCAGTGGACCGATAGATCTCAACGGTAAAGTCTCCCTAATTACCGGTGCAGCACGCGGCATTGGGAAATCAATTGCCGAGGCACTTGCCAGGGAAGGCTCGTACGTATCATTGGCCGACCTGCTCCCATGCAGTGATACCGTGAAATGTATCAAGAAACACACACGGGAAGTGTTGGATCTTCAGTGTGATGTTCTTAAAAAAGAAGACATCGATCAATGCGTTAAACAGGTGATCCAACGCTGGGGACGCATCGATATTTTGGTTAACAATGCTGCGATTATGGGTTCATATGACAAAGAACTGGAAGACTTCACCGAAGAAGAATGGGACCATATCATCAACACCAACCTAAAAAGCACCTATTTGATGACCCAGGCGGTCTGGCCGCACATGAAAAAGCAGGGAGGAGGCAAGGTTGTATGCATGGGTTCTATCGCGGGCCGAATCGGAGGGTTGATGGCAGGACCTCACTACTGTGCCTCCAAGGGAGGTATCCACGCCTTTGTAAAGTGGGCTGCTAAAAATGGCACCAGGTATGGTATTCATGTAAATGGAATCGCACCCGGGCCTGTAGCCACACCCATGACGGTAAACGAACCCTATAAGGATGAAATGGTTCCCCTCGGAAGACTCGGCCAGCCCCAGGACATTGCCGAAGTCGTTGTCTTTTTAGTCTCACAGGCATCGAATTTCATAACGGGCAATATTATGGACGTCAACGGCGGTATCGTAATGGTTTGAAGCAACAGATAAGGTTTTCATCACGGGAAATGTTTATGAGTGCATCAAGACATCTAGAAATAGATAAAATCGATATTTCAGTTTTTCCGATAAAAAATAACTGTTGTATTCAAAGCATCATGACCACAGTTATTTTCGGACAAGCGGAGGTTTGTAATGTCAAAAACATTAAAATCTATTGAAAGCCCTGAAGATTTTACCAACGAACAACTGGCGGAACTTATCAGCAGCATGCTGTATCAGATAATGGTACACCATACAATGTATTTCAGAGAAGTCGAGCATCAATTCGGCATTACAAAAGCACTTGAAATCATGGATCGAGTCTGGGAAAAAAGTTTTACGCTGCAAATGAAAAGACTCGGCAATATCCTCGGCTTTACAATGGAAAACAATATTCCCAAACCACTGCTGAATGTAGACAGAGATACATTACTGGCGCTGGTCAAAGGTATTGGCAAAAACTGGTTGACTGCGGACGGCATCTGGTTTCAGGCAGTCGAAAACAGATATACCATCCTTGATGCTCAACGCTGTGCCGGATGTGCCGTTATGCGGTTCTGCGCCTTTGAAGCATGGTCTATTAAAAAACTACTCTCTTTGCCTGAAAATGCCGGCCTGGATGGACTTAAGCAGGCTCTGAACTTTCGCATGTACCATCAGATAAATGTACAGTCTGTCATTGAGGTGAATCCGCATAGTATTGTCTTCCAGATGAATGAATGCATCGTACAGGACACACGCAAACAAAAGGGGCTGGATGATTATCCATGCAAATCCACCGGAATTATGGAGTATCGTTCATTTGCCAGTATAATTGATCCCAGGATAGTGACGGAATGCATCGGGTGTCCGCCGGATGACCATCCTGAAGAATGGTACTGCGCCTGGAGATTTACTATCCCCAATAATGTCGATACTGATTAATCGTGTATCCACAATTAAAAGTCACCACGAGTAATATACTGCTTTGAAAATAGCAGGCCTGTCATGCTGAGAACAAAACAAGAGTATCGCGAGAGATTATTCAATATTAAGCTCAACATATGCACTGGG
>JAFGIF010000035.1 GCA_016929755.1 Deltaproteobacteria bacterium
CATAACCAACTTCTCCTTTCTTTCTGGATTACGTGGAGGTGATTTCGAAATAAGAGTACAAACAATGAAATTACTACAACAATCACCTCAAGAAACTCGCTGTTTCGTGAAGCAGCCTTTCGCTAAAGTCACATGCAATCTCAATAAATGTTATTGCTTTTTTCCAGATGACGTTATGTTTTACGTCTGGTATTTTCTCAAGCTTGCATATAAGAAGTAAAATAATTCAGAGAGACCTGATGTCAAGGTAAGCTGTTAATTTATTTATTCTTTTTATGTTTTTGGCCGCATAATAAATCATCTACGGTTTATCCTGATAACACTTCGTCTAGATTGTAAAATTGAATACGGCATAGCCACATATCTTGATTTCAGAATTAGATAATGACCTTAAATAATAGGACTGCTCAAAGAAGAGTCTTGTATACAAATATGCCTATCGCCAATTCAGGCCTCCATTATATTACATATGGATTTTACATTTCTGATCATTTCCTGCAAAATTATATAAATCTGTTCTGCCCGGCTTATTTTGATTCCCATACCGCTTGCCTGTTATACTTTTTACGCCTTTTTAAGGCTTTCTTCTTCCGAGCTCGGACATATACCAGTTTCGCATAGATTTAAGCAAATGCAGAGTAGTTCTGCAGGCAAATTTAGATTCTTCATCCGAACGTTCTTCAAGCTCTACTCGTATGGAATCCAGATCATTAATCTGCTTTTCAATGGCCTTGATTTCCAGCTCGAATTGCATCAGAACCTGGTCTTTGCTGAGAAATCGGAAAAACAGCATATGGTTCAGGAAATCGTGTTCAAAGCTTATTGGTTGCGGAGAAGATTTAAGCTTCTCAAAAAATATGGCTTTGCCGGTGTCTGAAAGGGTATACACATTTTTATTCGGCTTGCCGGTCTGATACACCATCTCTTTGTGTACAAATCCTTCTTTCTCAAGCTTTTTCAAGACCGGGTAAATCTGATTGAAGCCCAGATTGCAGATCATCATCATATTCTTCGCAATATTCTTGATCTCATAGCCGGTCTTTGGTCCGGACATAAGGAAACCAAGGATCGTCAATTCAGGATTCATAATTACTTAATCTCTCATATAATTTATATTATTATATTTCAATATTAAATATTTGTTTCTATAATATTATAAATTATCCTATGTGTCAATTCCTTAGATTCCGTCCCAATAAATTACCAGAATAATGCTTCAGTTTACATGCAATCAGATGGCTATACATAAAGCCTGTACACATTCCGGCTGTCTTCCCATTGACTTTCCAGAAACATTTATTACCTTATTTCGCAGGTTGCTAAAAGAACTCATCAACAACCAAGAATTTATAACCTCTTTGATAACAGCTACCCACCGGCAGCCTGACAACACTTTCTTTAAGGAGGTTGACCATGGAAGATCTTTTGCCAAAGATCCAGGAGTTGTTATCTTTTTACGGACTGAAAGTAATTGCAGCCATTGTAATATACATCGTAGGTCGCTGGGTCGCCAAAGCTGTCCGGAATTTCTTACAGAAAAGAATGACAAAGAGGGAAGTCGATAAAACGATTATATCCTTTACAACAAGCCTTATCTACATTGCCCTGTTGACATTTGTTATTATTGCAGCCCTTGCCCAGCTTGGTATTCAAACAACATCGTTTATTGCATTAATTGGCGCTGCCGGTTTGGCTATCGGTTTTGCAATGCAGGGGACATTGGCAAATTTCGCTGCCGGTTTTCTGTTGATTGTTTTCCGTCCTTTTAAAGCAGGAGATTACATCTCCGGTGCCGGAGTGGACGGTGTTGTCGAAGGCATACAGATCTTTACCACCCATCTGAAAACCCCCGACAACAAAGCCATAATCATACCAAACGGCAAACTGATGGGAGACATTATTACCAACTTTTCTGCAAAAGAAACCCGGCGGGTAGACATGACCTTCGGTGTAAGTTACAGCGACGACCTTAAAAATGTCAGAAAGGTACTACAGGAGATCGTAGACATGGACCCTCGCATCCTGAAGGAGCCGGAATCAATGATCGTTGTACTGGAACTGGCAGACAGCAGTGTAAATTTTGCTGTGCGTGTATGGGTTAAGACTGAGGATTATTGGGGGGTCTTTTTCGACATGAACGAAGCTGTGAAACTGCGCTTTGACAAAGAAGGCATTTCCATACCGTTCCCGCAAACGGATGTTCACATGGTTGCCCGGGCATAAAATCGATCTTTTCGTGAAAGGAATATCCATGAAAAAACGATACTTTTCACTATTTTTAATCGGGGCTGTTTTTTTCATTATCCTGTCTCCCGAACTCTCACACTCCGATGTCATCGTATTGCAAAACGGTGAAAAACTCATCGGAACCATAGAGCGCCTTGAAATGGATACGGTAACCCTGTCAACCGGTTATTCCGAACCAATTAAAATTCAATCCACCATGATTGCCAGGATATTTACCAACAACCCGGTTGAGGTCCAAATGTTGGATGGTCAAATCCTGAAAGGGCTTCTTAAAACTACCGAGGACGGAAATATCGTGATTGATTCCAGCGAAGGCCGAGCAGCAACAAGCGTTGATTGGACCAGAATCAAGGCCATCAACCCTCCCCCACCACAACCCAAGAAATGGGATGGAAGCATTGCAATTGGGGCGGCTATGCAATCAGGCAATACCGACAGAACAAGTGCATCGGTAAGTGCCCAGGCTGTGCGTAAAACCGAAAAGGACCGCTTCTCGTTGCGTGTTATGCATAACTATGCTGAAGAAGATGACGAACTGACCACCCGCAATACCTTCGGAGCCCTGAAATATGATTATTTCTTTACCAAAGTCCTGTACGGATATCTCGGAGTTGAACTGCTGAATGACAAATTCAAAGATTTGAACCTGCGGGTCGTAGTCGGACCTGGTATCGGCTACCAGATCTGGGATGACGAAATCAAAACACTCCTGTTTGAAGCAGGTCTGGCATATTTCTCCGAAGATCTGGACGAGGGTGATGATGACAGTTGGATTACCGCCCGTCTGGCCGGTGACTTCAGCTACAAATTAATGGATACAATTATTTTCACTGATAACCTCGTAGTCTATCCAAACCTTGAAGACACCGGGGAATATCAATTGCGCAACGAGGCCGCAATCACATCAGCCCTGAGTGAAAACTGGGCTTTGAGATTATCAAACATTGTTGAGTATGACAGTGATCCGCCGCAAGATGTTAAAGAAACCGATATATACTGGATACTCGCCCTGCAGTATTCTTTCTGAAATTTAAGTTCAAAGAAATTTTATAGCGGGATAAAGAAACGGATAGCCCCCAAAGGAGCAATAGCATGACTGAACAAGTATACAAATTGGTCGAGGTAACCGGATCTTCAAAACATGGATACCAACAAGCCATTGAAAATGCAATCAATCGCGCATCAAAGACTGTCCGCCACTTGCGATGGTTCCAGGTTGTTGAAACCCGTGGTTATATTGAAGAGGATAAAGTTGCCTACTGGCAGGTCTCACTGAAGATCGGCTTTTCGCTCGACAATCCGGACCAGGAATAACAACCCAAGAAAAAAATCTTTATTCGCCGCCTATTGACATGGCGGAGAACGAGCACATTATAACCAGGACACGTATGTTCTCTGAGAGCAGAAATCCAGTTGTACCCGTAAACGAGGTCGACCCTCTCAGGAACGAAAGGAGGACGGCATGGCTGTTAACAGGACATATATTCCTTCTATTCTTGTCGCACTATTGAGCGTGTGTTTGCTGTTTACCGGTTCACTCATGGCCCAGGATGTTTCTCTCATGAACATTGATGAACTCAAAGAACTGCTCAATGATCCCAATGTTGTCATTATCGACGTACGCACCAATTCAGACTGGCAGGAAAGCACATATAAAATTCAGGGTGCCCTGCGGGAAGAAAAATCAATTTTCGACTCATGGGCGGACAAATACCCCAAAGACAAAACTTTCGTGCTCTACTGCGCCTGAAAAAATGAAGCGACAAGTGCCGGTCTGGCACGCAAACTTATCAAGCGTGGTTATACAAAAATATTTGCCCTCAAGGGCGGCTGGAACGCATGGGTTAAAGCCAAATACCCTATTGAAGAAAAGTAGCTCTCAAGCGCCGCTGCAATCTCTGCGACATTTCCAGAACAACCATTGCTCTTTGATCTGGTTTTAGGCTACAGATAGAAACCATGTCTTTCCTCAATAAAATACCTGCAATCGTATTTCTTCAGCTTCTAGCATCCATGTTTAATGTCGGGTTTTATGCAACAACCCCGGCGGCTCAAAATATCACTAATGAAACCGTTAGTCATGGTATAGTCTTTGAGGATCGTTTGAGTTATCAGGATACCGAATTCATCCTGGCAGGTACCGGATTGTCACGCTATAAGCGACTGATCAAGGCCTATGTGGGGGCCTTGTATCTTGGTCCCGGTGTATCCATCAACAAAATGTTCAGCGATGTTCCCAAACGGCTCGAGATTGAATACTTTCTATCGATACCAGCCAGGGGATTCGTGCATGCGACTGAAGAAGGGATTGCCAATAATGTCTCCGCCGAGGATTATGCAAAACTCAAAGAAAAGATCGATCAGTTCAACACTCTCTATGAAGATGTCAAACGCGGCGATCGCTATTCTCTGACCTATATCCCCGGTTCAGGCCTTGAACTGGCCCTCAATGGTGAAAAAAAGGGCCGAATCCAGGGTGCTGAATTTGCCGCGGCGGTCTTTTCGATCTGGTTCGGTGAGAAGCCATTCGATGAGAAATTCAAACAGACGGTGTTTGGTTTTTGAGCAATTTAAGCTTTAATAAAAACAAATCAGCCACGATCTGATGAGAATAAATTCGTCTTGAATTTTCTGCGATAATCTCCCGGCAAAACTCCTGCATATTTTGCAATTGATACAGTAAATACATATTATTTCCATTAATGTTTGAAGGTATTTACGGAAACTGTTTGATCAATGGGAAATGCACTGGTCTACTCGAGAATATTCTGAGGTGATCTGATTTCTCCAGAAATTTGCGGTATCATCCATGTATGATGCCCAGTTGGGACAGAACATCATAAAACAGAAACAATGCGAATACGATTAACAGAA
>JAFGIF010000239.1 GCA_016929755.1 Deltaproteobacteria bacterium
AGAAACTGCATGAGAGTGAAGAACGCTACCGGGAACTTGTTCAAAGTGCAAATAGCATAATTATGCGTATTGATACGAAGAGCAATATTACCTTTTTCAATGAGTTTGCTCAGAAATTTTTTGGTTACAGGGAAGATGAAATCATCGGAAAGAATGTTGTTGGAACTATTGTTCCCAAAACAGAAAATACCTATAGCGACCTGTCGATAATTATTCAGGAAATAGAGAACAATCCGGAAAGTTCCAATACATATGAATACAGGTTCTTCACGCGTACCGGTGAGAAGGTCTGGATAACCTGGTCGAATAAGGCCATCTATGATGAAGAAGGGAATATGGTTGAGATCCTCAGCGTCGGAAGTGATATTACTGATAGAAAGAAGGCCGAAGGGGAGAAAAAGAAACTGGAAGATAAACTCCAGCGGGCACAGAAAATGGAGGCAATAGGTACTCTGGCAGGAGGGGTTGCCCACGATTTGAATAACATTCTCAGCGGAATTGTCAGTTATCCTGATCTTCTCCTGATGGACCTGCCGGAAGACAGTACCTTGAAAAGGCCGCTGACTACCATTAAACGATCGGGTGAGAAAGCTGCAGCGATTGTGCAGGATCTTCTGGCCCTTGCAAGAAGGGGTGTGTCGGTATCAAACGTGGTAAATTTAAACACAATCGTTTCCGAATATTTTAAAAGTCCTGAACACCAGAGATTGGTTGACTATCACCATGAAGTAGAATTCGATGTTCGGATCAATGATAATCTGCTCAACATAATGGGATCTCCGGTTCATCTTTCCAAGACCATTATGAACCTTGTTTCAAACGCGGCCGAGGCCATGCCGAATGGCGGCAAAGTTATGGTTACAACCGAAAACTGTTATATCGACCGGCCTATTAAGGGATATGAAGATGTACTGCAAGGGGAATATGTAAAGCTGAGTGTTGCCGATACCGGTATGGGAATATCCCAAGAGGATAAAGCCAAGATATTTGAACCGTTTTACACCAAGAAAGTGATGGGAAGAAGCGGTACTGGGCTTGGCCTGGCAGTGGTCTGGGCCACGGTCAAGGATCATAACAGCTATCTTGACTTGAGCAGTGCAGAAGGTGAGGGCACACGCTTTGATATCTATTTCCCGGCCACCAGAAATGAAATGGAAAAAGATTTAAGGGAAATTTCACAGCAGGAACTGATGGGAACCGAGAAGGTGCTTGTAGTAGATGATGTTCCCGAACAGAGAGAGATCGCCTCAAAGTTTTTGACCAAGTTCGGCTATCAGGTGGAGACCGTAAGCAGCGGGGAAGAGGCGATTGAATTTCTCAAGCATAATACCGCCGACCTTGTGCTGTTGGACATGATAATGGACCCGGGTATCGACGGGCTTGAAACCTATAAAAAGATTCTCGAGATAAAAAAAGGCCAGAAGGCATTGATCGTAAGTGGTTTTTCAGAGACAAATCGTGTCAAAGAAACACTCAGGCTTGGAGCCGGAGCGTATGTGCGCAAGCCATATCTTCTCACACAAATAGGGCTGGCTGTGCGCAAAGAACTCGATAGATAACCGGTGAGGTTTTTTATCAAAATTAATTTACTATTAACTGACTGATTATATAGTATTTTTTGCCATTATTCAGACACTTTAATAATGATGATTTGCAAAGATGATCTTTTTTGTTTACACTTCTGATTGAAAAGTTATTTTAGATGATGAAAGAATCTATCGGAGGTGTTTGTTATGAAACGTGCAGTGGTCGTAACCATTGTAGTAATAGTTTTAGCGTTGCTTGCTTTTTTCGGGTGGAGTTGGCTGACAAAGGAACCCAAACCGGAGGTGGAAACACAACCGCAAACACTTTACCAGGAATCACAGGATGTTAATACACAAGTTCCCGCTGAGAAGAAACAGGTTCCCGAAGCCGAGAAGTCACTCGGAGTTCAAGCGCCTCAGGAGACAACAGTCCCTGAGTTAAGGCGTCCAAAAACCTTTAATGAACTCCAGCAGGAAATCAAGGCATTGTGCGCAAGCCTGGATGAGAAAAAATATATACAGGACTATAAGCTGGAAGGCGGTACCTGCCGCCACATGACAAATTTGATGGAAAAGCTTGCTTACAATCCTCCCGTGGTAACCGGGGAAACCAGGGATTTGTATACGTTGCTCAGCAATACTGCTCATTTGTATCGTACGATCGGTCAAAAGAATATTGCTCTGACAAAAGATATCCTCGTTCATGAGCAGGACAGTGTCGAAGAAAATATGGCACTGATCGATCAATGGTTAATGATGGGTATTGAAACCGGCAGGTTGAAGATCGGGTTGAGGCATCTCTATGAATATGCCGGATTCTTCCTGGATACATTAGGCGGCAAAGCTTACCTTTCACGCAGATATTCTAAAACCCGAACCCTGATGCAATACTATGCCATCCTGATTGTTGATCAGGCCAATAAAGAACGTATGAACCGTTATGGAATCGACATCGTACCATTTATCGATATTTTATCCGATGACATACGCAGCCACACCGGGCTTCAAAGGTCCGCGGAATATCTGGCCGTTTTGGATAGGATAAAAGCCGATAATAAACATTAGATAATTGAATATAGTGATAATTCTTGAGAGCCTGCCATGAGTTTCATCACGAAATTCTGCATCTTCCAGACCATGATACTTGTGCCGTTTATATTGGGTGCTTTAATACAGAACAAATTGGAATCCGGCACAGAATCCACCAAGAAACTTATCAGGGTCAACCTGATATGTATTGAGCCCTTGATTGTATTGTGGAGCGTATGGGGGCTTACACTTAAGGTAAGCCTTATTCTGCTGCCCATATCAGGATTGGCGCTTGCTTTAATCGGCATGATTGCAGGATGGCTGATGAATCGTGTATTGGGGTTGCGCGGCAAAACAAAGGCTACTTTTTTAATCAGCTCATCACTGGCTAATCATGGGTTTACCATGGGGGCCTTCCTTTGTTATCTGTTCCTTGGAGAACGCGGACTGGGGCTTGCCTTTATTTTCCTGGCATATTTTATTGTATATCTGTTTCTGGTGATTTTTCCGTATTCCGGGCTTGTGTCAAAGGGCCAAGGCTACAGCCTGAAATTTCTGAAAGAATACTTTGTCAATCTGCAAAATATGCCCCTCTGGGCAGTTATTGCAGGCATCGTTCTGCAGGTTATTGGAATCGGACGTCCGCAAATATACTTTCCGATCGACATTTTCATTCTGATTGCTGTCGCGATCTACTATTTTACCCTCGGGGTTAATTTCAATATGATTGATATTGTTGCCAATAAAAAAGAAAATGTTGCCATGGGAATAATAAAATTCATGATTGTGCCGGCCATTGCTTTTTCCATTCTTCCCTTGATAAATATTGACGAGAGCATGAGAATAGTAATCAGGATACAATCATACATGCCGGTTGCAATCTATTCGGTTGTGGCATCGGTATTGTTTGATCTTGATTCAAGGCTTGCTTCCGGGCTTTTCGTTGTCAACATGATTCTATTCCTGGTGATTGTTTTACCGGTAATTTTTTTATGGAAAAATAGGCTATTAGGGGTGGTGATGTAGTATGATTGGTATGAAGCAATTAAGTGTGCAAGTAATATTCTTTGACTTTGGTGGTGTCATAGCAGAAGAAGGATACCGAAACGGCCTTTATGCTATTGCCGAAGACAACGGTCTCGATCCTAAGGATTTTGCATATATTGCCCGGGCGCTGCTTCACACGACCGGTTATATTCTAGGAAAGTCTGACGAAGCATTTTATTGGCAGGCTTTGCGCAAACAGACCGGTATCCAGGGTAGTGATCAGCAATTAAGACAACACATTCTAACGCGTTTTATCTTGAGAGGCTGGATGATGGACCTGATTGATGAACTCAAATCGAAAGCGCGTTTGGCGATCTTGAGTGATCAAACAAACTGGCTGGATGAACTGGATGTTCAATATGGCTTATCACGGCATTTCGAACATATTTTCAATAGCTTTCATATGAGAAAGAGCAAGAACGATGCCTCCCTTTTCGATGATGTTCTGAAAATTATGCAGATTGAACCCGAGGCGGCCCTGTTTGTTGATGACACCCTTGGTCACATACAACGGGCTCAGGGCAGGGGGCTGCACGCAATTCATTTTACTGATAGGTTTACTTTTATTGAGCAACTGAGAATCTATTGTTCGTTTTGATTCTTATGTATATTCTCTGTCCTGAAACAGTGAGCGTATAATTGCTTTTCAATCACAGATCAAAGCTATTCCATTGAGTATTTCTTCAGTTTTTTATGCAGCGTCATCCTGGTAATCCCCAGTCTACGGGCAGCTTCGCTTTTATTCCCGTTGGTTACTTCAAGTGTTTTCAGTATGGATGCCTTCTCAATTTCCTCGAGAGAGAGATCAACAGAAGTATCCTGTGCTTGGGCCATGGTTTCGTTTTCGACTGAAATAATCGGCAGATCGCGTTCATCGAGAAAGGTTGAGTTCGCAAGGACTACTCCCCGTTCGACAGTGTTCATCAATTCCCTAATATTCCCGGGCCAGTCGTATTTTATCAGCTTGTCCATGGCTTGGGGTGTGAATCCCTTGATTTGTTTAGAGTTTTTCTCTGCAAATTTATTAAGAAAATGATCTGCAAGCAGAGGAACATCTTCCCTGCGTTCTCTTAATGGTGGAAGGTGAAGGCTGATCACATTGAGCCGGTAAAAAAGATCATCGCGGAACATGTTTTGCCGGACCAGTTCTTTGAGGTCTTTGTTGGTGGCCGCAATGATTCTTACGTCGACATGGACAATCTCTTCTCCGCCAACCCGGGTGAATTCTCGTTCCTGAAGAACACGCAGAAGTTTGACCTGCATGGCAAGAGACATTTCACTGACTTCATCCAGGAACAGGCTGCCGCCATGAGCTTGGCGAAAGCTGCCCTCCTTGCGTCTCAATGCGCCGGTAAAAGCCCCTTTTTCGTGGCCGAAGAGTTCTGATTCAAGCAGTCCTTCAGCCAGAGCCGCACAGTTAATTTTAATAAACGGGTGATCTTTCCTGGGGCTGTTGAAGTGGATAGCTCCGGCAATCATTTCTTTGCCTGTGCCGGATTCGCCACTGATTAAAACCGTGGCATCACTTAAAGCTACCCGGGAGGTTGTCTCCAGAAGGCTGACCATTACCGGGCTTCGACCGATGATGTTTTGCGTGTCAAACTGCAAGCCTATAAGTTCTTTGAGGTGGCGGTTTTCTGCTTTCAACTGAGTGTGTTCCATGGCCTGTCCCATTTTCAGGCGCAGTTCGTCGAAGTCCAGCGGTTTGGTAAGGTATTCATATGCCCCTTTTTTCATGGCTTCGATCGCGGTTTCCACCGAGGAATAAGCTGTCATTATAATAACGGGGATCGCCGGGTTTATACTCTTGATTATATTCAGGGCTTCCAGTCCGGACACTTTTACCATACGGATGTCCATGAGAATTAGATCAAAAGGTTTTTCCCGTACGTTCTCAATGGCTGTATCTCCGTCGTCGGCCTCCTCAACCGAGTATCCCCAACCCGTGAGCAATGCCTTCAGCATGGTACGGTGTCCTCTGTCGTCATCGACCACAAGCACAGACCTGTTCATCATGAAACCTCCTTGGTTGCCGGAAGAGAGAGTGTTACGGTAGTACCCTTTCCGAGCACACTTTCCACCTTGATCAGGCCTGAATGTGCCTCAATGATTTTGTGAACGATAGCAAGACCCAGCCCGGTTCCCGCGGATTTGGTAGTAAAGTAGGGATCGAAAATATGGCCCAGGTTTTGTTCGCTGATACCCTCTCCGGTGTCTGTTATGCCGAGTGTTATCATATCGGAGTTGCTGTTATTGTTGAGGTGTATTGTAAGTGTGCCGTTTAAGTCCATGGAATCAATCGCATTCAGGTAGAGGTTTAACAATACCTGCTCAATCTTGTCTCGATCAAGAGAGACTACTTGGTTATCTGAAATGAATTCGCGTTGTATAATTATGTTTTTTTCATGGGCCTGGGTTTCAATCATCTTCAATGAGTGCTGGATTATATCCGCAATGGGCGTGAGCTCCATTTTCAGGCTCATGGGTCTTGCAAATTCAAGTAACTGGCTTATGACCCGGTTGAGGCGTTCCACCTCGCTGATCATAATTTCTGCGATTTTCTGATCCTCGGGGATATCCTTGTAGCGTTCCTTGAAGTAGGTGGCAAATCCCTTGATAGAACTGAGAGGATTCCTGATTTCATGAGCAACGCCTGCCGCCAGACTCCCCAGCGATGCAAGTCGCTCTTTTCTCTCGATTTCTTTTTTCAGCTGTTTGATTTCAGTGATATCTCTGAGCAGGATAAGAGATCCGAGAAAGTTCTCGTCCCTGTCTCTGAGTGTGCCGGCACTAACTTCAAACAGCAATAGTTTTGTTCCGATAAAGCATTCAATTTCCCGGGAAAGAATGTCATCTTCCTGCTTGAGGTCCTGATACAGACCGACAATTTGCAGGGGAAGAATATCAGACGCCATTTTGCCGATAACTGTTTCTTCGTAAATCGAAAGCAGCTTTTCAGAGGTGCTGTTTATGGCTGTCAGACGTCCATCTTCACTGATAACGAGCAGCCCGATCGGCATATTTTCGACTAGGTTGTCCGACAAGGCCTGGACTCTACTCAGCGAGGCCCTGGTGGAACGGTAGTTCTGGGCGATGATGATGGTAATGATCCCGAGAATGCCGATAAGCGCAAGGATAATGGTGACAACAATGGTCTGGCGGGTATTTTCGCGGTTTAGTTGTTCAATCGGGCCCATATCCAACCCGACGAAAATTGCATGGCGGGGAGGGTTCTTAAACATTTCCGGAAACATATGCGGGGTAAACCAGTCTTCGGGAAATATCTGTTGCATGTGTTCCAGAAGATTGTCCCCTGAGGGTTTGAACTGTCGGTAGACTTCAAAAATCTCTTTACCATCAGATGTTTTCAGAATTCTCCACTGGATGTTCTCACCGAATCGCTGCTTTCCCAGATCCGAGCCGTGTTTTTTGCCGATGTTTGAAGGCCTGTTGTGGGCGACAATGTTTCCTGTCTGATCGGTAATAAGGATGTACAGGATATCCGGTTCCTTGGCGGATTCCATTATAAGCCTCTGGACTTGGATACCGCTCCAGTTCTGGCCTGTCATGCCGGTCCTGGTGCCGGCTTCAAAGGACCGTATCAGGGCATCACCTTTTTCGCTCAAGAGCATCTGCATGTTTTTTTGCTGGGAAGTTAGATTCTCAACGGTTATGTAGGTGAAAATTGGCACTAAGATACATAACGATCCGATAATGACCCATGGTGATATTCTAATCCACTCAAAATATTTTGTTTTGCGCGACATAGGTTCGCTACCTCAAGCATTTATGCCTTACAAGCGCCGTGCCAGTTGATTCAGAGGGTCTGCAGTGTAATTTGAAGGCACAGCAAACTCATATATCCGTATATATTGTTTACAAGTGTAAAACGACTATGTAAACTAACTATACACTTAGGGCTGAATTACCGCAATACCAAATCCTGAAAGAAACAGGCATTGTTCTGTCATTACAGCTGTTACCTGCATATTTGAAACTCTGGCATGAGCCTTGCTTTATTTTAGGTACATGTTGAGCAAAAGGAGTTGGCATTATGCAGCACATGTTTATTGAAAAGAAAAACAAATGCATGCCAGGCAAAACCGAAAAATGCAAGGTCGGAACTGCCGGCGTAGATCACAAAAAGGGGAAGCCCAAACCCAAAGTGATCTGATCATATAAAAACCTTCATAACCTCCTCAAAGGGGATGGCGATTCAAGCCCGAGACGTCATCCCTCTTTTTTTATATTATCAACGATTGAATTCTGGAAGGCTCTCTGATAAAGGGCTTTCAACTCATCTTGGTTGAAGGGATCTCTTTATATGGCATTGATCTGGTCTCTGCCCGCGTCGGTCAGGGTTTTTCTGGTTTTCGTTTTGATGCTTGTCCTGATCAGAAGGAAAGTTTCGCTGGGAAATTCTTTTTTCATCGGGGCACTTGCATTGAGCGTTCTATTCGGCATGAATTTCCGTGACACATTGGAATCGATCGTTAATGCGTTTATTTATCCCACGACAATAAGCCTTGCCATCATAGTTTCACTGATCCTGGTGCTTTCTACCAGTATGGAGAAAACCGGCCATCTGAAAAGAATGCTGGAAGGGTTTCAGGGATTCATTTCGAATCAAAAGATAAACCTGATCCTTTTCCCGGCATTGATCGGTCTGCTGCCTATGCCCGGGGGGGCGGTTTTTTCTGCTCCGATGGTGAAGGAACTGGGAGCAGGAACAATGCTTTCCGGGGATAAATTAAGTTTTATCAACTACTGGTTTCGTCATCTCTGGGAATACTGCTGGCCATTGTATCCTGGTATTTTATTAACAGTCACACTGGCGGATTTGAATCTGTGGGGATTTATGCTGCTGATGAGCCCTTTTCCCCTGGTTGCACTTGGCCTGGGGTATCTGTCGATAATGAAATTTATTCCCGAAGGTAATCCGGTTCCGGGTGAACCACGGGTTTCCCTCAAGGTGCTCATCGAACTGTTGAGCCCGATTCTGATTGTGATCATTTTAGGATTGGGAATGGGTATTATCCTGTCACTGATATTTCCCGGGTTTCAGATTTCCAAAGAAATCGGCCTGATCTGTTCATTGTGTGTGGCTATTGGATGGATCTGGTACAGCAACAACCTGAGAGGCTATGAGATTAAAGAAGTTCTTTTCGACAAGCATATCCTGGAAATGGTCTATATGGTTGCGGCGATTTTAATTTTCAAGGGAATCCTGGAAGACAGTCATGCCGTTCGGACAATAAGCGATGAGTTGATACAGTTGCATGTTCCCCTATCCGTGATAACCATCGCTATGCCAATGTTGGTTGGTGGTGTGGTTGGAATCACGATTGCATTTGTCGGCAGCACATTCCCTATTCTGATCGCTCTGGTCGATTCATACGGGGCGACCCAGTTTATGCCGATGTATATTATGCTGGGGCTTGTTAGCGGATTCGTGGGAGTGCTCCTATCCCCGCTCCATCTGTGCCTGTTGCTTTCAAATAAATTCTTTTGCACGAGCCTGTCGAAAGTATACCGCTATTTATGGATGCCATGCAGTGGGCTATTACTGGTGGGAATAATGTATTTTCTGGCAATCAAATACGTAGGTCTAATCCTTTTTTAAAAGGAAATCCCGATTGTGCCAATGATGCATGAAAAGAAAACGGAGCTCTATTGTTTTGGTTGAACAACTATGCTAGGCACACAGTAACCTTTCAAAAAGGAGTCGATGATGTCGGAAGAGAATATGAACGATCAGGAACAGAAAAAAGCAATGATGAAGGCCAAGCTCAAAAAGAATCTTTCAAAGATAAAACATACCATTATGGTTATGAGTGGTAAGGGTGGTGTCGGCAAGTCAACCGTTGCAGCCAATCTTGCTATGAGTCTAGCTAAAGAAGGATACAGCGTGGGAGTTCTCGATGGTGATATTCATGGTCCCAACATTCCCAAGGTGCTTGGCGTTGAGAACCAGAAACTGATGGCCGATGAAAATGGGGCCATCTCGCCGGTTAAGGCCTTTGATACTATCAAGGTGATATCAGTCGGATATCTGATTGAGAATCAGGATACCCCGGTAATCTGGCGCGGACCCCTGAAACATTCCGTAATGGCTCAATTTCTGCGCGACGTAAACTGGGGCGAGCTGGACTTTCTCGTTGTCGATTTACCACCGGGAACCGGTGATGAGCCACTTTCAGTTGCACAGTTGATCAAGGATGTCGATGGTATCGAGGCCCCGACAGCAATCGTGGTGACTACTCCACAGGATGTGGCACTTCTGGATTCACGTAAGAGCGTGGAATTTGCCAAGGCACTGCAACTGGAAATGCTGGGAATTGTCGAGAACATGAGCGGTTTTGTCTGCCCACATTGCGCAAAGGCCATTGACCTTTTTAAAGTTGGCGGCGGTAAAAAAGCTGCCGAGGAATTAAACGTGCCGTTTCTCGGTGCAATTCCGATAGACCCACAGGTGGTCGAAGATACCGACCAGGGAAAACCATTCGTTAACCGGGATGGCAATGCTGATGTAAACATTGCATTCAAGCGGATTGTTGAAAATGTGATTAAGAAGTTTTGATTTCCTGATTTATGCGAACGTACATTGAATGTATCGGCTGTCTGGTTAAACAGGCCGTCGAAATTGCCCAGACAAACCTTTCGAATGAATTACAGGAAGAATTTATTCGTGATGTTCTTGGTGGATTATCTAGATTTAACTACAGTGAATCTCCGCCGATATTGGCCAGGAATATGTACTCGCTGGTGCGCACTCTTACAGGGATACACGATCCATATGCTGATATAAAGGCCTTTTACAATCGCAAGGCTCTGGAAATGTACCCATATCTCAAAAAAATTATCCGATCTTCAAAAGACCCTGTCGACACTGCTTTGCGGATTGCTGTAGCAGGCAACATCATCGATTTTGGATCAGGAACAAAGGAAAGCATTAAAGTAGAAAACACTGTACAGACAGCATTGGATGCAGCTTTTTCCATTGATCACGTAGACAGGCTGAGGGAAAAGATAAAAACAGCGACCTCAATCCTCTATCTGGGGGACAATGCCGGGGAAATTGTCTTTGACCGGCTTTTTATCGAGGAGTTAGGGGCGCATAAGGTAATATTCGCAGCAAGAGCAACTCCCATTATCAACGACGCAACCATGGAAGACGCCCGCCAGGTCGGATTGACGGATGTGTGTCGCGTTGTCTCCAGTGGTTCTGAAGCTCCCGGGACCCCGCTTGAGTTGTGCACTGACGAATTTTGTGACATCTATTATTCCGCTGATCTTGTTATTTC
>JAFGIF010000240.1 GCA_016929755.1 Deltaproteobacteria bacterium
CTTTTGGACAAGGCCATCGAGTTGTCAAGTCACAAACCGGAAAAATGCGTAATTTATCAGAGAGCACAGGCCGGGGCCGAACTGATAGCCGGCAGGGATATAGACTGGGACGAAGCCCTCGCGAGTGCTACACCTGCCGATTGGATTGCGGTTGAAGCCACAGATCCGCTTTATATCCTGTATACATCAGGTACGACCGGGATTCCCAAGGGTGTCGTCAGGGACAACGGAGGACATGCAGTCGCCTTGAAGTGGAGCATGAAGAATATCTATGGTATGGAGCCGGGAGATGTTTATTGGGCCGCATCAGATGTGGGTTGGGTCGTCGGACATTCGTACATTGTCTATGCTCCTCTGCTGCAAGGATGCACCACAATTCTGTATGAAGGCAAACCGATTGGGACCCCGGACCCTGGTGCTTTCTGGCGGGTTGTTTCCCAACACAAGGTCAAGGTACTCTTCACCGCACCCACAGCGTTCAGGGCTATTAAAAAAGAGGACCCGGACGGTGCGTATGTGAAGCCCTATGATTTGTCCTGTCTTAAGTATCTCTTCCTGGCCGGAGAAAGACTTGACCCGGATACCTATCACTGGGCCTGTGATCTTCTCAAAATTCCGGTCATTGATCACTGGTGGCAGACAGAGACGGGCTGGGCAATCGCAGCCAATTGCATAGGCATTGAAGAGCTTCCGGTCAAACCGGGATCTCCAACAAAAGCGGTGCCGGGTTATGATGTTAAGATCATCGATGAAAACGCCAGAGAGGTACCGGACGGACAGGAAGGCGTAATCGGGGTGAAAATGCCTCTGCCTCCCGGATGTCTTCCCACTCTTTGGAAGAATGACGATGCCTTTGTCTCGTCGTATTTGAGTGAATACAAGGGCTACTATGCCACAGGTGACGGAGGGTTCAGGGATAAAGACGGTTATCTGTTTATCATGGGCAGAGTTGATGATGTAATCAATGTTGCCGGCCACAGGCTTTCCACAGGCGGAATGGAAGAGGTGGTTGCCAAACATTCCGATGTGGCCGAATGCGCAGTGATCGGCGTCGAGGACAAGCTTAAAGGCCAGGTACCGGTTGGTTTTGTGGTATTGAAAGCCGGGGCCGACAGGGTTTCTGAAGAGGTGCAAAAAGAGGTGGTCGGCATGGTACGTTCCGAAATCGGGGCCATTGCCTGCCTGAAGGATATCAGCGTTGTAGGACGTCTGCCAAAGACCAGAAGCGGCAAGATACTGCGGGGTACCATGCGCAAGATAGCAGATGGAAAAGAGTACAAGGTACCTTCAACCATCGATGATCCTGTAGTTCTTGAGGAAATTGAGGAGGCTCTTGGCAAAGTCGGCTATCCGAAATCAGATTGATTTGACCGGATACAGCAAAGAACACATGAACAAAAAAATGAAATAGCCAGAAGGAGGAAGTACGAATGGCAGAACAGAAGCTTGGGAATCCGGCAGTGGTTGGATTGGCTGGTTTTGGAATGACCACACTGGTGTTGCAGTTCCACAATGTTGGGTGGTGTGGAATCGGGCCGGTTATTGTTTTAGGCCTGATGTTTGGTGGGTTGGCACAAATGATTGCCGGTTTTCAAGAGCAGAAAATGGGGAATAATTTCGGATTCAGTGCCTTTGTAGCATACGGTGCATTCTGGATCGGGCTGGCCTTGATTCTGATATTCAATCATTACGGGATATATAAAAGCAGTACGACTGATATAGGATGGTATCTGGTGGGCTGGACGATCTATACTTTTATCATGTGGATCGGCTCGATGCGTGTCAACGGGGCGCTGGCCTTTACTTTTCTGACGTTGCTGATCGGATTTATCCTGCTGGATATCGGTCACTTCGGATATCCGGCTATGAATAAAATTGCAGGATACGAACTGATGGTGTGCGCGCTTTCCGCCTGGTATGTAATGGCGCATAATATCTATCTTGATGTATTCGGAAGGGATGTTTTGCCGGTCGGTAAGCCATGGATTAAATAGCCTCTAATTAAAAAAAATAATTGCAAAAGGGTTCTGGTTATAACCAGAACCCTTTTATTTATTTCGTCATTAAAAGTTCCACCATTGGAAGTTTATCTGTTTTATCTCTAAATACAAAGAATACAAGCGCAGAAACTCTTCGGAGCTCTATATTGACATGAATGTGTAGATAGTCTATTTCTAACAAACTATACCTTAAGGGGAAGGATCTTAATATATGGAAAATAGTGATTTGCAGCTCATAATGAAACTTATCCCGGAGAACAAGGACCTCAAAAGGCTCTGGGAAGATCATCTTGAATTTGAGAATAAGCTTGAACAGATAAACATAAAAAAGTATCTCAGCACCGAGGATGAGATCCGGCGCAAACAAATACAGAAATTGAAGTTGGCAGGCAAAGACAAAATTGAAGAAATTCTTCGCAAACACCGCAATACCTAGAACAATCCTACAACGAATAATCCATTGCGAGGAGCTGTCATGAGTAAGATCACAGGAGCCCAAGCATTAATTGAATGCTTACGATGCGAGGGTGTCAAGCATATCTTCGGATATCCGGGCGGAGCGGTATTGGATATCTTTGATGTGATTATGGATGTTGATGATATCGAGTTCATCCTGTCCAGACACGAACAGGGAGCGGTACACGCAGCTGACGGATATGCCAGGGCAAGCGGCAGGGTCGGAGTATGCCTGGTTACATCCGGTCCCGGTGCCACGAATACGGTAACCGGGATAGCAACGGCATATATGGATTCTGTGCCTCTGGTTGTCTTTACCGGTCAGGTTTCCACCAATCTCATCGGGAACGATGCCTTTCAGGAGGCTGATATTGTAGGAATTACCAGGCCATGTACCAAGCACAATTACCTGGTCAAAGATGTTTCAGATCTGCCCAGGGTGGTAAAGGAGGCCTTCTACATCGCAAACACCGGAAGATCCGGGCCGGTTCTGGTCGATTTACCCAAAGATGTCATGAAATGTACAATGAACTTTAAATATCCCGAAAAGATTGAGCTGGAGAGTTATTGTCCAACATACAAGGGACATCTGGGGCAGATCAAGCGAATTGTGAATCTCCTTTTGAAAAGCAAAAAGCCCGTAATTTATGCCGGAGGTGGAATTATTCACGCGGGGGCTTCGGATGAATTGATTGAATTTGCGCGGTTAACTCATATACCCGTGACCACGACTCTGATGGGCATGGGCGCTTTCCCGGCCAGTGAGCCCTTATACCTGGGAATGCTTGGGATGCACGGAACATATTGTGCCAATATGGCGGTGACCGATGCCGATTGTTTGATCGCCATAGGATCACGTTTTGATGACAGGGTTACCGGTAAAATAGATGAATTTGCTCCCAAGGCCAAGATAATCCATATAGATATTGACCCTACCTCTATCAGCAAAAGTGTAAAGGTCGATCTGCCTGTGGTGGGTGACTGCAAGGTTGTGCTGACCGAGATGATCTCTCTGCTCAAACAGAGGCAGCAGGATCTCGCTGCGCTTCATGATCGGATCCGGAACTGGAATGAGAGCATTCGGGAATGGAAGGAAAAACAGCCGCTCAAGTATGTTCAGAAAGATCTCATAAAACCGCAATACGTAATCGAGATGATTGACAAACTGATTCCGGATGATGCCATTGTCGCCACGGAAGTGGGGCAGAACCAGATGTGGACAGCCCAGTTCTACAAATTCGAAAAACCCAGGCTCTTCCTTACCTCTGGCGGTCTTGGTACAATGGGTTATGGCTTTCCGGCAGCAATTGGTGCCCAGGTAGCATTTCCCGGACGCACGGTTGTTGATGTTGCCGGTGACGGATCCATCCAGATGAATATTCAGGAGCTGACTACTGCGGTGCAGTATAATCTACCGGTCAAGATCATGATCCTCAATAATGGTTATCTCGGTATGGTTCGTCAGTGGCAGTCATTCTTTTACCAGAAGCGTTACTCGTACACAGCGATGAGAAATTCTCCGGATTTCGTAAAACTGGCTGAAGCCTACGGTGCCGCCGGGATCAGAGTTGAAAATCCTGAAGATGTGCAAAAGGCAATACGTCAGGCCCTGGCGATCAAGGGGCCGGTGTTTATCGATTTTATTGTTGACTCTGAAGAAGACGTGTATCCAATGGTTCCTTCCGGGTCGCCGATAAACAACATGCTTCTCGTATGAGGTTGTCTATGAGAAAGGTTTTATCAGTGCTGGTTGACAATGAAGCCGGAGTGTTATCGCGTGTCGTGGGTTTGTTCTCGGGTAGAGGATTTAACATTGAATCCCTTTGTGTGGCTCCGACTGTCGATTCAACCAAGTCAAAAATCGTGATTACCACCTCCGGCAATGAGCAGGTCCTAGAACAGATACAAAAGCAGCTCAATAAGCTGGTGAATGTGATAAAAGTGATAGATTATCAGAACAAGGACTTTGTCGAACGTGAAATGATAATGGTGAAGGTCCAGGCAAAGACCGACAGCAGGGCTGAAATATTGCGAATTGCAGATATTTTCAGAGCCAGAGTCGTGGATGTATCACCCCATTCATATTCGCTTGCCCTCACCGGAGATAAGGACAAGCTCCAGGGATTTATTGAGATACTGAGCCCTCATGGCATCAATGACATTGTTCGAACCGGCACGATAATAATGGAAAGAGATATGCGAGGAAGGAGAAAACTTACATGATGAATGTGTATTATGACAAGGATGCGGATCTCTCACTGATACGCTCAAAGAAGGTGGCCATTCTGGGATATGGGTCACAGGGTTTTGCCCATTCAAACAATTTGAATGAGTCAGGAGTTGATGTCGTTGTAGGTCTGCGTGAGTCGAGCCCATCATGGGCAAAGGCAGAGGCGGCGGGCCTTAAGGTGATGAATACTATCGAAGCGACAAAGTGGGCGGATGTGGTTATGATACTTATACCCGACGAACTTCAGTCCCATGTCTACCAACACGAAATCGAACCATATTTGGAAAAAGGCATGTACCTGGCATTTGCCCACGGTTTCAATATCCATTTTGGGCAGATCAAGCCACCGCAAGGTGTGAGTTGTTTCATGGTTGCGCCCAAGTCGCCCGGACACATGGTGCGATATGAGTATACCCAGGGCAGGGGTGTGCCTATGCTGGTTGCGGTAGAATACGACGCTCAGGGAGATACGAAAGATCTAGCCATCTCCTACGCATCTGCAAATGGGGGAGGCCGGGCCGGTATTCTGGAGACCACTTTTGCCGAGGAAACTGAAACAGATCTGTTCGGAGAACAGGTTGTGCTGTGCGGCGGGGTGACAGCCCTGATTAAAGCCGGTTACGAAACCCTGGTAGAGGCAGGATATGCACCTGAAAGTGCCTACTTCGAGTGCCTGCACGAGCTGAAACTTATAGTTGACCTTATTTACGAGGGCGGTATCTCCAATATGCGTTACTCCATCAGCAATACCGCTCAGTATGGTGATATAACGCGCGGCCCCATCCTCATCGATGATTCCGTGAAACTCAAGATGAAAAAAATTCTCTCCGAAATCCAGGACGGTAGTTTTGCCAGGGAGTGGATTCTGGAGAATCAGGCCGGCAGACCGGTGTTTAACGCATTGACGAAAAAAGGCGAGAACCACGAGATCGAGAAAGTGGGGGCGCAGTTGCGATCAATGATGCCCTGGATTGCCGAAAACCGTAAGGTAGACAAAGAGCAGAACTGAGATGTTCATCCGCAAAGAAGGATTGCCCTTCATAGGCATTTCAGCCCTCATCTCGATTATACTGTTTGTCACCCCGGTATCTGTGCTGGGGCTGATACCTCTTATCTTTGTAACTTGGTTTTTCAGAGACCCTTACCGCACGATTCCGAAGGGAGACGGGCTGATCCTCTCTCCGGCGGACGGTACTATCCTTGAGGTGACCGGAACTACCGAAGAAAAAGTAGGCAGTTGCACGAAAGTATCGATTTTCATGTCAGTCTTTAACGTGCATGTAAACCGGTCACCTGTGGATGGCACGATTATCGCCAAGCACTACCAGCCGGGGAAATTTCATATGGCAAACCTGGGGAAGAAGACCGAGGCTAATGAACGCATGATTCTCTATATCAAAAACGATATGGGTATCTTCAGACTCGACCAGGTGGCAGGGTTGGTTGCCAGAAGGATTATCTGCTGGCCTGAAGTGGGAGATCAGCTTCAGGCGGGCCAGAAAATAGGATTGATCCGTTTTGGTTCACTGCTTGAATGTTATATCCCGGATTCCATCACAGTCGTGGCCAGGCAGAAAGACAGAACGTCTGCCGGTCAGACCATTTTAGGGAGGTCGTGAGGTATGAAACAATCAAGGGCAAACAGGAAGAGGTCTAAACCGCGGAGAAGTGTGCCGTTCCTGCCGAATTTTATCACCACCATCGGGCTGTTCTTCGGGTTTTATTCAATCTCATATTCCTTGAGGGGCAATTTCGAGGTCGCGGCATTTCTGATTCTCGTATCCGGCTTTGTTGACGCCCTCGACGGCAGAGTTGCCCGGGTAACCAATTCCACATCGCTTTTCGGAAAGGAATATGATTCTCTTTCCGATGTGGTTGCCTTCGGAGTTGCCCCGGCAATCATGGTCTACCTGTGGAAACTCGATGCGTTTGGCAGGTTTGGATTTCTGGCCTGTTTTCTGTTTGTTGCCTGCGGTGCCTTGAGGCTTGCCAGGTTCAACAGCGATACTTCGGGGAACTTGAGTACCTTTACCGGTCTGCCGATCCCGATTGCCGCTGCGGCTGTGACCAGCTTCGTACTTCTGGGCAGGGTAATCGGAGATGTGCCCTGGGTTATGGTTTTGTTTGGGGTATACGTTCTGTCATTTATGATGGTCAGTAATATTCGTTATCCCAGTTTTAAACATATCGACTATATCAAGGCCCATCCTTTTCAACTCCTTGTGGCTGGTTTGCTGCTGGTGGTGGTTGTTGCTTCGGCCCCGGAGTTGATGATTTTTATCCTGATAATGACATTCATTATCGGCGGTGCC
>JAFGIF010000241.1 GCA_016929755.1 Deltaproteobacteria bacterium
GAATGTCTGAATATACCGATAGAAAAGATATCTTGGTCGTATGAATTGTAATGAACTCCTAGCGCATTTATGTAATCCCGCATCATTTTTTAATGAGTCAGCCAGCCATATTCCCGGATTTTACCGTGACGTTTGAATAAATATCTATGAATCTTGAGGCAATGATTTCCCAGGAAATTATTTCTTTGAGCATAGCCCGTTTTTCCTGGAATACAGTGGGAGATATTTCTCCGGAGATGGCCTGAATGATTTTATTTGCAAGATCATTCGAGTCTTTGGGCATGAAGAGGTAGCCGTCTATACCATGATTTACCCAAGCCCGGTTGGCTTCGATATCGGTGGCCACCGGGGTCACTCCTGCCGCCATAGCTTCAAGTAATGCGATCGACGTGCCGTCTTCGATGGCGGTTGAAACGAATATCATTGCTTCCTTCATCAAATCGGCTACTTCCCGGGTTGAGATTCTGCCGGGGAAGGAGACATTGTCGGTAATACCGAGATTTTCAGCCAGGGCTTTGAGGTCTTCAGCCAGTGATCCTGTCCCTGCCATGAAAAAATGCGCATCAGGTCTATGTTTCACCACCAGCGGAATTGATCGGATAAACGTTTGAGGGTCATAGACTGGTTCCAGGCTGCGGGTATAGATAATCCGGGGAGGTTTCTTTTCAATCGGAATCTCAAAAAAGACTTCGTCAATCCCGGATGAGATAATTTCGGCTTTTTCAAGCCCTTTCACAGATTTCATTGCCGGTGAAACAACGGTCAATATAGTTGATGCCTTGAGAGCAATATCAAATAAGGGTCGCACAAGTCTGTTGTTGCGAATTCTGACGTCCATCCCTCTGGCGCTGTTTATCACGGGAGTCCCGGTCAGGCGGCCGGCCAGGGCGGCAATCAGGCCTGTCGGCACGATCCAGTTGCCATGAATCACATCAGGTTTTTCCTTTATAACCAGCTCGATTGTTTTAATGAGTCCGGCCAGCAAAAACCATATCATTGCGAATATCGGTGCCCGGGTGAATTGATTTAATGGCCTGTTATGGCTTGGATACCAAAAACGGTTCACCTTGATGCCGCTGTCAACTTCACGAAAGGGACTGTTTGAAAATACCCTGGGGGTAAGTACCTGCACGGCAATACCCTTTTGCTGTAACGCAAGACATAGCTTGCGAATAAAGATCCCGCGGTAAGATCCCGGCAGATCAGGATAGGAATTGGTAACCACCAGTACCTTCATGAGATTACAACCTATACCATGAATCCCGTAAAGGCAACTATGCAAACGTTTTCGAAACGGTTTGCAGGTGGGGTCCGTGACAACATGCTTTTGCTGCTCAAGTGGATTGAGGTCGAGGCTTATTCCGGGTAACTAAGCATCTTTGAAGTGATTGATGCCAATGAACATAACGCAGCCCAATAAATCCATACCGAGATGTAAATATGCTGGAAAAATTATCTTGGTAATGCTATTGTTAAAAATGTTGTGAAGCCTGTCTGACATTAGCCAGTTTGCCTTCGCAGGATATTCATAAAATGTTTTTTGTGCAATGGGTGTTATTTGGTAATGCTGTCTTACAAACATACGAAATAATGTTGACAATCTTTGACAAATATGTCAAGGTAACTTGAAGGATGACTTCAAGGTTTATTTTGAATATGTATTGCTGAAATTGTTTTGTTTTTGAGCACAGAAAAGGAGGATGCATGTCGTTGTTGGAAAAATATTACACCGAAGAGCATCAGATTTTCAGGGACTCAATCAGGCGTTATTTTGAAAAAGAAGTTACCCCATATGTCGATCAATGGGAAGTTGATGGGATTGTACCGAAAGATGCCTGGACAAAGTTTGGAGCCCAGGGATTTCTGTGTCCCTGGATTCCGGAAGACTACGGCGGGGTCGGGGCGGATTTTCTGTATTCGTCTATAATCCTGGAAGAAATGGCCAAGACTAACTGCAGTGGTTTCATGGTAAATCTGCATTCGGATGTGGTTGTGCCCTATATTGCCAGCTTTGCAGATGAGGAACAGAAGCAGCGCTGGCTGCCGGGCTGTGTCAGTGGGGAGATCATCACGGCCGTTGCCATGACCGAGCCGGGTACCGGATCGGACCTGGCCGCTATTCGCACAACCGCCATCAGAGATGGTGATGAATATATCCTGAACGGTCAGAAGACTTTTATATCGAACGGGATCAACTGTGACCTGGTGATTGTTGCCGCCAAGACCAACCCGAATGCCGAATCCCCGTATGCAGGGATGTCGTTGATCGTGGTCGAAGATGGCACGCCGGGCTTTGAAAAGGGTCGCAATCTGGACAAGATCGGTCTGCACTCGCAGGATACGGCCGAGATGGCTTTTGTGGATTGCCGGGTACCGGTCTCGAACCTGTTGGGGCAAGAGGGTCAGGGTTTTTACTATTTAATGGAAAAGCTCTATCAGGAACGGCTGGTATGTTCGATCGGAGCCCAGGTTGCTGCAGAGCGTGCCCTGGAGGTTACTATTGACTACACCAAGACCCGCGAGGCCTTTGGCAGGCCGATCAGCCGGTTCCAGTACATCTCGTTCGAACTGGCCAAGCTGGCCACCGAGATCGAGATCGGGCGGACTTTTGTGGATTCACTAATCATAGATCTTCTCGAAGGCCGCAAGGATGTCAAGAAGGCTTCCATGGCCAAGTACTGGGTCTGTGAGATGCAAAACCGGGTAACGGCCCAGTGTCTGCAGTTTCACGGCGGATACGGCTACATGGAAGAATATCCGATCGCCCGCATGTTCCGGGATGCCAGGGTGCAGACGATCTATGCCGGTACATCCGAAATCATGCTCATGATCATCAGCAGGCAGTTGGGTCTGTAATATGAATACATTACTTGACGGTTTGAAAATTCTTGACTTTACAACGCTGCTGCCGGGGCCTTTTGCAACGATGATGCTGGGTGATATGGGTGCGGAGATTCTCCGAATCGAATCCCCCACGAGGCTGGACATGACTCGTCTTATGCCTCCCATGCATGCATATATCAACCGCAATAAAAAATCACTGGCACTGGATCTGAAATATGAGGAGAGTATCGCTATAGTCGAGCGCCTGATTGCAGATCTGGGCTATGATATAATAATCGAACAGTTTCGCCCGGGGGTTATGGAGCGCCTAGGCTTGTCCTATGAGAAGCTTTCGCAGATAGAGCCCGGGCTGATTTATTGTTCTTTGACCGGATACGGTCAGAGCGGGCCGTTAAGTCATCGGGCGGGACATGACATTAATTATCTGTCTCATGCCGGGATTATGAGCTATTCCGGCAGAAAAGATAGCGGGCCAAGCGTTATGGGCATCCAGGTAGCGGATGTGGGTTCCGGTTCGAATAATTCCATCATCGGAATTCTTGCAGCAGTTATCAAGCGGATGAACACCGCCCAGGGTCAACATATTGATGTTTCTATGACCGATTGTCTTTTCCCTTACCATGCTATCGGTGGTATTAATGTTCTTGCCGGTCAGGAGGATCCGGGCTTTGAGACAGAGATGCTCAGTGGCGGATCCCTCTATGGTTTTTATGAGACCTCTGACGGTAAATATATCTCGTTTGGAGGGCTTGAGCCGCAATTCTTTTCAGCTTTCTGTAAGGAATTAGGGCTTGATGATTTGATAGAAGGGGGGATTTTTCAGGTAACTGCTCTTGAACAGGCCAAAAAGCGTGTGGCAGATATCTTTAAAACAAAACCGAGAGAATATTGGCTGGAAAGATTCAATGACCTTGATGCGTGTGTAGAGCCGGTATTATCAATTTCAGAAGCCGTGCATAGCGATCATGCCAGGCATAGGGGGATTTTGATAGAGATGCCAGCCCCAGATGGGAAATCTCTGCCCCAGTTTTCCTGTCCGATACAGTTTTCCAAATCTCGACCCATTTACAAGAGTCCCGGATGTGCTCTTGGTGAGCACACACATGAAATTATGAAGTCTCTTGGTTACTCTGACCCGGAGATTGCGACAATGAAATCCAAGGGAATCTTAGGGAATATCATAAAATAAGGAAAGGAGGTTTTTAAATGGTAGGTATTACATCCTATGGGGGATATATCCCCCGCTACAGGTTAAGTCGAATGCTGGTTGTGCAGAACATGGCCTGGTACTTTCCCGTGATCATGGCAGTTGCACAGGGGGAAAAGGCTGTTGCCAACTGGGATGAGGATGCGATCAGCATGGCGGTAGCCGCGGCCTATGACTGTATGGCCGGCAAAGATCGCAAGGCCATAGACGGTGTCTATCTGGCAAGTACCACGCTGCCCTTTGCTGACCGGTTGAACGCCGGGATCGTTGCCACAGCACTCAATGTGCCTGAAAATGGAACAGTGAATGCCGACTTTGCCGCCTGCACAAAAGCCGGGACAACCGCTGCAATTGCAGCCCTGGAGGCAATAGAGTCCGGTCAGCGGGATAATGTGCTGGTGGTGGCTGCCGACCAGCGCGGTACCAAGATGGCGACCATGTACGAGATGTTCTTTGGAGACGGAGCTGCGGCGCTATCATTCGGCAAAGATGATGTGATTGCCGAGTTCAAGGGCAGCTATTCGATCAATGTAGACTTTGTCGATCACTACAAGGGCTGCGGCAAAGATTTCGACTACGGTTGGGAAGAGCGCTGGGTGCGCGATATCGGCTACGGCAAGGTAATCCCCGAGGCAATTGCCGGGTTCCTGAACAAGACCGGCATGAAGATCGAGGATTTCAGCAAGGTGATCTACCCGTGTTACTTCGGCGGGACTCATCGAGGCATTGCCAAGAAACTGGGGCTTGATCCGGCCAAGGTGCAGGACAACATGCATGCTGTGTGCGGAGATACCGGGACCGCCCATCCGTTCGTAATGCTGGTTGCCGCGCTGGAAGAGGCCAACCCGGGTGATAAAATCCTGGTGGCGAGCTTTGGGCAGGGCTGTGATGTGATGGCCTTTGAGGTGAC
>JAFGIF010000242.1 GCA_016929755.1 Deltaproteobacteria bacterium
TGAACAGGCCAGGACATGGGTAATAGTTTTAGCTCAGGACATGGGTAACAGTTTCAAACCCTGTGCTTCGCATCTGTTGGAATATGTTTGCGGGCATACTTTGCCATTGGCAAAAGAGAATATCTTGAGTAATACAGATGGCAACCTGATTGGACACCTACGGGAACAAAGATCCCGCATATAGGTCGCAGTACTATAAAGATATAAATCAAGGTTTATTTTATCATGAATAGTGTGAACGGATCGAAAAAATATGCCCTCCTTTTTGTGGGATTTCTCGGAGGATTTCTCAGCGCAATGCTCGGCATAGGCGGAGGGGTTGTGTTTGTTCCCGCTCTTCTAATTATGGGCTATGAAAAAAGAGCCCTGGGGACAAGCCTTGCCGCCATCGTGCCCAGTGCCCTCATTGGTGTGCTGGCCCACTATATAATCGAGGGTGAAAATATCCAATTTATCACGGCGGCCATCACCATATTTGGATCCATACTCGGAGCGGAACTTGGTGCACAAATTGTTAAAAAGGTGAATATCAAGTTTCTCAAGTATTTGATTCTCTTATTTTTGATATTAGCTGGCGCCAGATATATCGGGATTATCCCCGGGTCGTCACACCCGATCACCGAACTGCCACATTCATTTTTGATTCTGCTGGGTATAATAGCCGGCATGAGTTCAACCATATTTGGTATCGGCGGCGGGGTTATCATGGTGCCCGGGTTTAACATCCTTTTCGGTCTGTCTCTTCAAGAGGCTATTCCGACATCCCTTGCGGTAATTCTACCGACCACTATCGCAGGGACTTTATTTCACAGGTTTTTTGATAATATCAGCACTGAAGCGATCAAATATCTTATTCCTGCCGCCTTTTTCGGTGCTGTCGCAGGGGCCTTTGTTACCAACTCTATACCATCATCGTCACTGAGAATGATTTTCGGCGGTCTTCTCATATTTGGTGTAGCATTCTCATTTCTGAGGAAAAAACCGGGCATAAACAAATAAACCAATTACTCCTCATATGGTAAATCGCGTTGAGATAAACCCAGCTTTTTTTGCTTTTATTTTATCAATTTCCAATGAATTAACCCCAGCGTCACACTCTGCCGTTTCACTCTTCCCTTTTACCACCGATATTTTGCACAATTTTAAACGAAAGAATTTGACAACAGATAGAACCCCATATTATTACCTACGGCAAACTTAACCATATCAAGCAAAAATCGTCGGGAGGTTATCCATGAACAGTTATGTCTACAGGAAACCTGATAATCTTGTTGAACTTTTCGAGACGGCTGTTGAGCTGTTTCCTCACAACAGGTTATTTGGGAACAAGTCCGCTGATGGCAAGTCTTTACAATGGATGACCTACAAGGAAATCGGCGAGCGGGTGGACAATCTGCGCGCCGGACTCGCGAGCCTTGGCGTGGGCAAGGATGATGCCGTGGGCATCATCGCAAACAACCGCCCTGAATGGGCCATCGCGGCCTTTGCCGTCTATGGCCGGCAAGCCCGCTTCATACCCATGTACGAGGCCGAGCTCGTCAAAATCTGGCATTACATTGTCAGCGACAGTGATGTTAAAGTGCTGCTTGTCTCCAAACCGGAAATCTATGAAAAGGTTAAAGACTTCCCTGGGAAGATCAAGTCCCTGGAAAAAATCATCCTCATCGATGGCCAGGGGCCGGACACTATGGCAGCCCTGGAATTGACCGGAAAAAACAATCCAGTGCCTTCGATTCAGCCCGGCCCGCATGATACTGCCGTGCTCATCTATACCTCAGGCACAACCGGCGACCCCAAGGGGGTATTGCTCTCCCACGGTAACCTTACCCATTGTGCCAGGAGCGGCTATCATTTATATCCCGAGCTTGATGAAAATGCCCGCAGTCTCTCCATTTTGCCATGGGCCCATTCATACGGGCAGACGGCTGAGCTTTACAACTGGTTACAGTTTGGCGGTTCAATCGGCTTTATGGAAAAGGTTGACACGCTGGGTGCTGATCTGGCCCTTGTGAAACCATCATTCCTGATTGCCGTGCCACGTGTTTTTCACAAAATTTACGATGGGATCAGGGCCAAGATGAACGAGGAAGGAGGGCTCAAACTGAAACTGTTTCTTTTGGCAGAAGAAACCGTCAGGAAAAAACGCCGATTTGCCGAGCAGGGCCGTTCCGACCTGATAACAAACCTGAAATTCTCCATTCTGGACAAAATAGTATTTGAAAAGATCAGGCAGCGCTTTGGAGGGCGCCTGCAGGGTGCCCTGACTGCAAGCGCCACGATGAACCCCGAAATCGCCCAATTCTTCTTTGATATCGGCATCCCGGTGTACGACTGCTACGGCTTGACGGAAACCTCTCCGGCCGTCACCATGAACTGTTCTGCAGCCTACCGTTTAGGCAGTGTCGGCCAGCCGGTTGAGCGGGTGCATGTAGTCATCGATAACAACGTGGTAGAGGAAGGCGCTTCAGACGGAGAGATCATCGTATATGGCCCAAATGTGATGCAAGGCTATCACAACAAACCCGAGGAGACCAAATCTGTTATGACCGAAGACGGCGGATTCCGGACCGGCGACCGGGGCAGGTTTGACAAGGACGGATTCCTGTATATAACCGGAAGGATCAAAGAACAGTTTAAACTGGAGAATGGGAAATATGTCTTCCCGGCCTCAATCGAAGAGGATATAAGACTCATTTCTTATGTGGCCAGCGCCATGATCTTCGGCGAAGGCAAACCCTACACTATCTGCCTAGTTTATCCCGACATCGATGTTATTACCAAATATGCTTCCGATAACAATCTGTCGAACGGGCCTGAAAAACTAGTGAACAGCAAGGAAATCCGGGATCTCATTTCCAATGAAATCGTCAAGCACCTCAAGCCCAAGTACGGCGGTTATGAAATACCCAGGAAGTTTATTTTCCTGGATGAAGACTTCAGCCTTGAAAACAATATGCTGACACAAACAATGAAGCTCAGGCGCACTGTCATCGTCGAACAGTTCAAAAATGAAATCGAAGCACTCTATGCCTAGATAGATCAGGAACGAAAAGGCTAAAGGCAAAGACAATTAATGGAATTCTGATAGATTCATCCAGCTTATAGAAAGGTTGATCATTCGATTATGGCTCACAACTCGATCAAGGACAGTTATTCCCGGTTAGCAGATAGATTGAATCGTTTTCCACAGGGGGCACCACCTTCAAAGCTTTTATTCAGCATCCTGGAAATGCTTTTCAGTGAGAAAGAGGCCGAACTGGTTTCACTTTTACCGATCAAACCGTTTAGCGCACAAAAAGCCGGTTCTGTTTGGAAAATTGATATTGCTGCTGCGCACAAGATACTGGATGAACTGGCAGGCCGGGGGATCCTGGTTGATATAGAGCAGGATGGACAATCCGTTTACGCCCTGCCCCCACCAATGGCCGGTTTTTTTGAATTCTCGATGATGCGCATACGCAAAGATATCGACCAGAAGGTTTTGAGCGAACTTTTTTACCAGTATTTGAACGTAGAAGAAGATTTCATACGCGACCTGCTTACCCGGGGTGAAACTCAACTGGGGCGCACGTTTGTCCACGAACCTGTCTTGTCCAATGAAAATGCTTTGCATGTTCTAGATTATGAACGGGCAACGCAGGTTATTAAAACCGCTTCACACATGGCAGTTGGCATATGCTACTGCCGTCATAAAATGCAACACCTGGGCCGTGCCTGCGAAGCCCCTATGGACATCTGTATGACATTCAACACTGTGGCTTCCTCACTTATCAAACACGGCATAGCCCGCCAGGTCGATGTGACAGAAGGCCTTGATCTGTTGCAGAGCGCATATGATCACAACCTGGTTCAATTTGGTGAGAATATCCGAGAGCATGTGAATTTCATTTGCAACTGCTGCGGTTGCTGCTGCGAGGCCATGATTGCCGCGCGTCGTTTTGCAATCTTAAACCCTGTCCATACTACTAACTTTATCCCCAGAGTTAATGAGGATAGTTGCATAGGGTGCGGAAAGTGTGTGAATATTTGTCCTGTCGAAGCCATGACACTGGTTTCAGCAAACGATCCCATGAACTCAAAAAAAAGAATTGCCAGGCTGCAGGAGGATATCTGCCTGGGATGCGGTCTTTGCGTCCGGGCCTGTCCAGAGGGCAATATTCGCCTGGATTCACGATCTCAAAGGGTTATAACGCCCTTGAATGGAACCCACAAAGCAGTGGTTATGGCTATTGAGCGTGGCCAGTTGCAAGATTTGATTTTTGATAACAAACTTCTATGGAGTCATCGTGCCATGGCTGCGGTTCTGGGTGTTATTCTGAAGCTGCCGCCACTCAAGCAGGCCCTAGCAAGCCGACAGGTAAAATCACGTTATCTGGAAGCCCTGATTAGCCGCATACAAATCTAGAGAGTTATTGATTACTCTTTGGCAGTAAGGTATAGGAATAGCTTATCATGCAGCAAAA
>JAFGIF010000243.1 GCA_016929755.1 Deltaproteobacteria bacterium
CATTACCATCCGACAGCAAAAAAGTGGGAAAGGATACCAGCTATATCAGCATTATTGACCGCCTCGGCAATGCTGTATCGCTTACCCCAAGCGACTTTCCAATGACCCCCATGGTGCCGGGAACCGGCCTGACCCTTGGAAACCGCATGACCCAGTTCCGGCTTGATCCCGAGCATGCCGATGCCCTCGAGCCCGGCAAACGGCCCCGAATCACACCCAATCCGAGCATGGTGTTCAAAAACGGCGAACTGTTCATGAGCTTCGGAACACCAGGCGGAGATATGCAGACCCAGGCCATGGTACAGGTCTTCCTGAATATTGCGGTGTTCGGGATGGACCCGCAGGAAGCAATCGATGCCCCTAGGTTTTGTTCGTTCAACTTTCCGGATTCCTTTTCACCGCACACCTATCAGCCGGGCACCATCGGTCTGGAAGAACATCTCTATAAGACTGTGAGTTCATCCCTCAAGGAATTGGGTTATACGGCTCTGTCCGCTGGAAACTGGGATGAGAATTACGGCGCAGTGTGTGCCATAATCAAAGACCCACAAAGCGCAAACCTTATAAGCGGAGCTGATCCCCGGCAGGAATCATGGGCGGAAGGCAGATAACCGCTTAATTGTATTAATCAGCTTACAATTGGAATCTGCGGGCTCCTTTAAAAAATATTTCTGCACGAGAATCAAACAACATCCTGCAGGCAGACAGAATGCCATTGTAACAATTCATACATTCACTTATTGAATCCAGCTGCGAGGCCGCTCCGGCATGGCTACAAAAACTGTTGAAATCTTAGATTAAACTATACTAAACATAAGAATTATGAAATCCATCCTGCGTTACGGACCGAATAAAAAATTTGTGCGATTCTCGGTCAGACTTTCCTGGCCCCTGATGAGCGCCGCCAGGAAGCTGAGTGCGTATCCGGTATTGAAATGGATCATCAATCCTTTCTTTGCCTACCCCTACAATGAGGTAACCGCTATCCCTATCGGAGTTGAAATCCCTCAACCGGACAATGTAATTCTGCCCCGCGCGATTGTTGAACATGTGATCAAACAGGCATCTGAAATTTTTATACTCGATGAGTGTATCTGCCGTTCAAAATGCAACTGCACCAACCACCCAATTGATATCGGCTGCATGGCTCTGGGCAAAGGGGCACAACGCATCCATCCATCACACGGGCACAAAGCCGATCATGAGGAGGCTGTGGAGCATGTGCGAAAAGCAGCCCATGCAGGCCTTATTCCGAGTATAGCCCATACATGGATCGACCCGGTCGCATTCGGTCTGCCCGACTTCAGGCACTTGATGTTTATCTGTTTCTGTGATGACTGCTGCTGCCTGTATCGCACCCATATGAAGAATCGAGGCCCCAACCTGGACAAGGCCTATAAAGGGCTTCCCGGCATATCGGTTCAGCTTGATGAGAACAAGTGCAACGGGTGCGGTATCTGCGCCCAACACTGCTTTGTGGCAGCCATCGACATGGTCGAAGGAATACCGAGACTGAGCGAGTCATGCAAGAGTTGTGGCCGTTGTGTTGATGTCTGCCCTGAAAATGCCCTGAGCCTCAATCTGGCTCCTGCCGAAGAATTGTTCGACCAGATCATGATCAGGATCAACAAGGTGGCTGATATTTCCAGCATGTAAACACAAACCAGCAAGGAGAAAAACAATGATGAAACGATCTTGTTTTACCGCAGTTCTAATCGTATGCTGTATAACATTGTCAGCAATAAATATTTATGCTGAAGAGGAAAAATACCAGGAGGGCTCCCTGGGAGTTGCCTGGGGCACGTTTATCTCTGCATTGCCCGACATGAAACCGGTTGCATGTGAAGACCATATCTGCACATACTTTCTTGAAAATGACAATCTAAGCTTCGGAGAATCCGTGCTCAGTAAGATTCAATATGCTTTTTATGATGACATGTTTTATGAGGTTATCTTCGAAGCCAAGGTCGAACTGGACCAGAGCAGGGTTCCGGATATTAAGAGTGCAAACTACCTTGCATTCAAAGAAGCCTGTTACAAAGAGTTCGGAAACTCAACTTTTGAAACTACCGAATTGTTCGGCGCCGAACATTACCGCTGGGAGAAAACACCTGTTCGCAAAAAGCTCTCGCTTTCTTTCAACAGTAATATTATGACCTTAAAAATCACCCAGAGTGACCTGTATAAAAAATTAAGCAAAACCGGCCCGGAAAAGGGCATATTAAACCGTATAAAGAATAGTGCTTCGAAATCTAAGAGTTCCGAGCAGACCGGCGAACCCAGTCCGGAAGTATTTGAAAATAAAAATGTTCCTACTCAAAACAATCAAGATAAAAAAAATAAATCCGGCAGGGGCAATACTTTCGTTCAATCCATCAAGAATGCCGGATCATCTTTGTGGGGAATTATCTCGAATGAAGACAGGGAAATCTTTGAAGGAGATCCCCACAATCACTAGTGCTTAATGTTTTAAATTTCATCATTGATTTTCTTGAAAGGGCTTGCTGAGAAAATATTTTTATAAAATTGCTTTATTTTTTTCTCAAGCAGGCTCAGTATCTTGTTGAGCCCTGACTTTCTTCCACCAGGCCTTCATGAATGCATTGAAAAGGGTTGCCAAAGGAATGGCAAACAACAGTCCCCAGAATCCCCACAATCCACCGAAGAGAAGAATAGCCACTATAATCGCCACCGGGTGTATATTCACCACTTCCGCCATCAGCAGGGGCGCCAGAACATTGCCGTCAAGCATCTGCAGGATAATGTAGAAAATCATTGTGTAGAGAACATGCAGGTCTACTCCCCACTGGAAAAAGGCCATCAGCGTAACCGGGAAAAACATAAATGTTGCTCCGACATAAGGAATCAGTACCGACAGTCCTACAAATAAAGATAGAAGCATCGAAAAGTTCAGCCCCAGCAACAAAAACAGCACATAGCTTGCGGCCCATACAATCAGGATTTCATAGGTCTTGCCCCTGAGATAATTCGCAAATTGCGCATTGACCTCGTTCCATACTTCGGTGACCATCCCCCGGCTTTCCGGCAGGAAATTTGAGGCCCATTCAAGCACCAGGGTTTTATCGCGCAGCAGAAAAAATACCATCAGGGGAACAAGGAATAAATACACTATCAACGTAATAAATACCCGCACAGAATAAATGGAAAATGAAAGTATTCGCTGGCCGAATTTAGAGAATTCCACCCCGATAAGGGCAATAACATCATTTATCTGCGATTCGGAAATAAAATCGGGATATTTTACCGGAAGATTCTTCAAACCGTGCTGAACATCCCGGATCATGCAGGGAACTTCCTGCAGCAACTGGCCAATTTGACGTGAGAGGACAGGAATCAACCCGATCATGACCACAAACACGATCAAAATGAACAAAAGAAACGCGACCCATGTAGCGCCCCGGCGACGCATGTTGATCCGTTCGAGTTTCTCGACTATACCCTCAAGAAGATAGGAAATAATCACTGCTGCAAAAAACGGAATGAGCATATTCCCTAAGAAATAAATGAGCAGAGCCATAAAGAAGAGCAGAAAAATCATGCTCAAGACCTGTGGATCTGAAAAGTTTCTATCTACCCAATCTCGCAGATACTTTCTCATACTCTTCGGCAACCTACCTCTAATATTCTTACAAACTCCGGATATTCGGGATCATGCCCGTTAATCTTTTGTTTATATTAGTAAACACGGCAGTTTTTATCAATGCTTTAATTATTTCTAAAAAGATGGCCGGTTATAATAAAATCCCAAGATCAATATTCCGGTTTGTGCATGACTACATTCAAGGCTCTACAATCAGTCTATTACCATACCCCGATTGTTCTGGTGCTTCTGTGCTCTTTTAATCAAGACCTTCGGGCTGATTAGATATATTGACTGCGGATAAGACTTGTCCGGGTTCGCTAGAATCGTATTGTTCCCAATCCTCTCAGGTTATCTAAAAACCTTGGAATATGCTGATGGACATGATCCCCAATACGGCGCATGCGTATCAGTTCCTTTTCGTTCATTGGTCCCTGTTCTATGGCGAGTAAATCCTGACGGAGCTGATCGATACTGTTGGGACCACAAATCGCAACATGCACAGCCCGGTGGGAAAGCACGAACCGATAGCAGTCGGCCGGAGTTGGAGTATCTTCTCCGGAAGGCATGTTCTTCGGGTTGATCAGACCTCCCCAGCGGGTATTGGTAAATGAAACGATCCCGGGACCGCCCTCTTCCAGCAATAAAGAAAACACTTCCTGTTCGGCACCACGGTGGGCTGCATTGTAACGTAAGTGAAAAACATCGAACAGGCCCTCGCGTACATACTCCTGGAAAACTTCTCTTCTGTGGGCTGAAACCGCCAGGAAATGAAAATACCCCTTGTCTCTGAGTGTCAAAACCGTATCGATAATTTTCTGATTCGGGCGGTGATTACGCCATCCCAGAAGCAAAATATCAAAATAATCGAGACCCAGTCGCCTGAGACTATTAATGACTACCTTTTCAATCCCTGTTTTAAAGGTGGCATTATTTTGCACTACAATAACCATATCATCACGATTTTTTCGTGCAATGGAGCGCATGCCTTCGGCCATCTTTTCTGTACGCAGTGCGCCCCAGTAAAAATAGTTGACACCGCGCTCATAGGCTTCTTCAACCATTGATGCCGTCGTGCCGTAACTCGATCCAAGGCCCATGCGCCCCACGATCAGACCGGTACGGCCCAGGGCAACTCTTTTAAAACTCATTTTCCCGCCCTTGACGTACACGTAGCGCATGTACCGCTTTGGTAATTGCCTTTACAGCTCTATCGATTTCATCCGCGGTGGTCATTCGGCCTGTGCTGAAACGCAGCGTCCCCTTGGCCCATTGTTCCTCCATGCCCATGGCTTTTAAAACGTGCGATATTTCAACTGTATCTGCGTGGCAGGCTGCTCCGGCCGAGGCCGCCACGTCCAGGCCTATCTCTTCCAGCAGCCGGTTTGCTTCGAGCCCTTTAAAGGCCAGGCTTAATGTGTTCGGCAAACGTTTTTCAGGATGCCCGTTAAGCCGTATCTCTTCGATCTCTGCTCTCAGCGCACTGTGGAGGCGATCGCGCAAGCGTTGCATGTATTTAATATTGCTCTGCAAATCGCGCCTGGCAATTTCACAGGCCTTGCCCAGGCCCACAATTTCCAGCACATTTTCAGTTCCGGCACGCATACCCATTTCCTGGCCGGCCCCGTGGATCAGCCTTGCCGGCTTAAATGTCTCCTTGACATACAAAGCGCCCACTCCCTTGGGTGCGTAGAGTTTGTGACCGGCTATAGAAAGCAGATCAACACCCAAATCGAGCACATTGACCGGTATTTTCCCCAGGGATTGCGCAGCATCACTGTGCATGATAATTCCGCGCTCGTGGGCAAGGCGGGCAATATCAGCAATGGGTTGAATCGAGCCCACTTCATTATTGGCATGCATGATACTGATCAGGACAGTGTCTTGCCTGATTGCCTGTTCAACATGGGTGACACTTACCTGTCCGTGTTCGTCCACCGGTAGATAACTGATCTCGAAACCGTTTTCTTCCAGAAATGCACAAACTTCCAGCACTGCCGGATGTTCGATCCGTGAAGTGATGATATGCCTGCCCTTTTCCTGGTGCATCCGGGTAATACCTTTGATGGCAAAATTGTTGGATTCACTGCCACAACTGGTAAAAATGACTTCCGAAGGAGAACAACCCAGCAATGACGCCACTTGTACACGGGCGTTATCAACGGCTTTTCTCGGTGCAATACCGTACCAGTGTGAACTTGCAGGATTGCCGAAGTGTTCTTCAAGATACGGCCGCATGGCCTCGACCACCTCCGGATCAAGCGGGGTCGTAGCGTTGTAGTCCAGATATACCGGTGGTGCCATGTTCATACTCCTTATATTCAATATGGCAAAGCTGCAAAGGGCTAGTCAATCACCATCTTGTTCCGGATTTAAGAAAAACATAATAAATTCTCAAAAAAGTAAAATATGCCCAGCGCAAAGGATTACAAGATATACATTGGATCCGATATAACTCTACCTGTTGAGGTCTTCCCTCCTCAGTTGAAACAAGCGGTACATCCCGCCCAACGCCAGTGGTTCGGATATACTTTTTGGTCTATATAAAAAGTGCCTTATAGACCTTCATATAAATATAGAACATATGTACTCCGCCGCCCCATATCATAAAAATATAAAGACCCGCAATTGCCGTGCAAATTGCAAAAACCGGCAATACCGTGATAACCTTTTCAGGTTTTCCGGTGCGCTTCTTCATGCTTCTACGGCAGAATAATTCGCTCAAAGCCATCAAACCAAAGGCACCGATAAAAATCATGATATTGAGCGGATTAAAAATAAAATACATTGTTTCACCAAAGGTAAAAAATTCGCTTACCCTGATCAATTCCTTAACGAGCCAGATAATCGGCGGTATCAACGATGCATAGATTCTTTCCCCGACACCCGCGCCTCTGAAATAAGCCACAGGATAGACCAGTAGCGGACCAAAACCGATACTGATGAACAGAACCACCGCGGATAAATGCGACACAAACCTGTGCAGTGCGTATGAATCAATACGCCAGGCACTCCCATATACGATGAAGGACAATGCCATGACAACCAGGACAACCGCGGCCGGCATAACGATCCGCCGGGTATACGAGGTTTTTTGGATAGCAGTATTTACCTGGTTCATAGCTGACCTCCCTTTTTGAGGTGCTCGAGCATTTTCTTCAGCCCCGGCTGTATCCGCTCGCCCTCAGGGGTATTCATCAGGTTATGCATTTCAAGCGGGTCCTTTAAGATATCGAACAGTTCTGCCTTCTTGCGACCCTGATATTCGATATACTTATGCCGATCCGTCCTGACCGCGAACATCTCCGGCACCTGGTAGGGATAGTCTTTGAAATATTCATACAGCCAGGCCTTTCGCCAGGACGCATCGGGATTCTTCAGAATGGGAGCGATGCTCATCCCGTCCATACCGGATGGAACGGCAATGCCTGCCATATCGAGGATTGTCGGGGCCACGTCGATATTCAAGACCATCTGCCCTGCTTTTCTGCCCGGATAACGGGTATATTCCGGGTAACGTACAATAAGGGGCACCCGGATCGATTCCTCGTATGGCCAGCGCTTATCAACCAGGTGGTGCTCACCCCAGAAGTAACCGTTATCTCCGGCATAGATTACTATCGTATTATCGGTGATGCCGAGCTCATCGAGTTTGTCGAGAACCCTGCCGATCTGCTGATCCAGGGCCGCCAAGGCCTCACAATACATCCTGAAGTGCAAATCCATCGGCCCTAGAAGACCATACCAGATCGAGCCCCTGGACCAGGTGATCCACGGATCGGATTCCGGCGGCAGGTTCAGATCGACACCCTTGTACATGCCCTTGGTTTCCGGGGGCGGCAGGAACTGGTGATGCACGGCCTTGTGCGACAGGTACAGGCAAAAGGGATTGTACCGCTTCTGCGATACGAAATCCAGGGCATAGTCCGTAAGATCTTCGGTGATATAGGGCTTGCGCGAAGGAACTTCCCTGCCATCGATTATCAGTGGGCAATTGTAATACCGGCCCTGCCCTCCCTGCACGGTAAAGGTAATAAACTCATCGACTCCCCGCAATTCGGGAAGCTTGCCGGGCATGTGCCATTTACCGATAAAGGCAGTGTCATAGCCGACCTGTTTCAAAAGTTCAAGAAAGGTGATGTTGGTGTCATTCCATGGAGTTATATTATTCTTAACTCCGTGTTTATGTGCATACTCTCCGGTAATGAAACTCCCTCGTGACGGGCTGCACAGTGAGGTTGTCACAAATGCATTGCTGAAAAGTACGCCGCCCTCGGCCAGCCGGTCCAAGTGTGGAGTTTGAATAAAAGGATGCCCCATAGAGCCCAGCATGTCCCAGCGGTGATCATCGGAAAGGATAAAGATAATATTAGGCCTTTTGTCCCCGGCAAAGAGAAGATTCGGAAAACTCGATGCCAGAGCTGTGGCTGCCAGTGCGCCGCCGATTGTTTTGAGAGCCTGCCTGCGGGTTACGGATTTATCCTGACGGGACAGTGGATCGTTAGACATATTTCACCTCCCAACACAATAAATTATCCAATGGAATTACAATAAATAGATTTTATACCGGTTAATATCATTAGTAAAGCGTTATGCCTGTCTAAACTTTTGAGACCAGGCTTGCAACATTTGATTTGTGAAAGTATCGCAAATTCATCTCGTTATTGCTGTTGCTTGATATTAATAAGAGCAGGTGGTGAATCTCCCTTCAATACTGCAAGCTCATAATTCTTCATGGCGATCCATCTTTTCTGCTCGTCTGATGGGTATTGGGTGGCCACGGCGCTGTATCCTTTGGCCGGGTCATACAGATAGTATAATTTGTGGCGCAGGATCAGCCCGCCTCTACGAAAGGCCCAGAGAGTATGGCCTTCACTTAAGATAAAGTTCATGCCGCCGTGCTCACAATCCAGTACCATCCGGGAAACCGCACTGATAATGCCCTGACCTACATCCCCACCATGATCTTCTATATTCTTCAAAAGAAAAAGGAAGTACATCTCTGAATCAACGACCTTGTCCTCGCAGCCATCTATTCCCGAACCGTTGGGAGGATTGGCCTGGAGATATGCATCACCGATCAGCCTTTTCATGCGCTTTATGCTGACCCCGCCGTTATGGGCAAAAACCCAGCGCTTGCCTTTGATATCACGATAAAACGGATGTGGATCTTCGATTATTTCCTTTCCGTGGGCACAGCAGCCCGAGGTGCAGAACCTGATATGGGCGACAATAATGTTCGGTTCCGACGCGTTCATGCCGGCCACGACATCATCATAGGCAGAATCATGATACGCTCTGAATGCTCCGCGCTCAATGGCCGCGACAAATCCGTATTCCTTGTACCAGGCGATGCCCCAGCCATCCACATTGCCTTTTTTTGCCAGATTCTTCAACGAGTTGGATTCATATATCAACTGCTGCATCAACAAATCGTTGGGCAGATCATCGGCAATCACTGCGTAGAGCCTACAGGCTTGCGCCGGAGCTTCACAGAGCAAAAAAATAAGAATGACAATCATACTAGCGGTAATGGTTTTTTTTAGAGTCTTGTGAACAACCATAAGAGCCTCCTTCAATGGTATTGCAGAAATACACCTAATAAATTGAAGGTGATAATAGCTTTACATTTTAAGCAAACGCAACGCATAATACAACTCACAACTGTAAAGAGATTTCTTCTTTTTTCATTTAGTTGATATTTCAAATGCACGGGATTTGTTCACATCTGAAATATGGCATACATGTGCAATCAGGAGTATAAATACAAAATATGCAGGCGTTCAGAAAACACAATCCTCGATTACTGGAAATAAACGCATTCATCTTTTGCCACGAGTTATCAGAAAAGTACGGGAGAACTGTAACCCTTGGCACTATCCACCGGGAAGAATGGCTTAAGTTAGCAGCCAAAGACTTTAATTATGTCTGGCTGATGGG
>JAFGIF010000244.1 GCA_016929755.1 Deltaproteobacteria bacterium
CAGCAGCGATTTAAACAGGAACACGAAGACTGTATTCTGTGCGGTTTGTGTGTGCGGATGTGCTCAGAACAAATGATGGCAAAGGCTATCGGGTTTCGGGGTCGGGGAGAAGATCGCAGTATTGGAACACCTTTTGATATCCAGTCGGATGTCTGCAGGCTCTGCGGTGGATGCATGTATGTCTGTCCTGCCTGTCAGCTCAGGTGTACATACAACCAACCGGATAAAGCGATCTGCAATGCATGTGCAAATTTAGAACCTCCATGCTTATCCAAAGAACAGTTCAACGATATGATGTGCTACATGAACCCATGTGTGGCCTGTGAGATTAAATAAGACACGCTAAAGGAGAAAAAAATATGGTACTTTCAAAAGTAAACGCTTCAGCAGCCACACTTACAAAAAACCGGACAGAAGATTCAATCGTGCCTTCTTCCGGCATGTGTGTGACCTGTGTGGATGGCTGTGTCGGGATGTGCGAGATAGGAAAATCCGCCTACCGCGGGCATGAGGTTATCTATCCTCAGCCGTTCGGGGTTATCACGACAGCTGCAGAGAAACGCTACCCGGTTGATTATTCTCATTTTAACATTATGGGAACCTGCGTCGGTGCGCACGGTATTGAAGCCGATAGCGACAAGGCGATTTTCCCGAATGTAAATCTGGAAGTGGTTTTTGGGCACGATGAGGGTGTTAAATTCCGTTGTCCCTGGATCATTCCGGGTATTGGTTCGACAGCTGTCGCCAAAAATAACTGGGAGGGCCTTGCTATAGGATCGGCGCTGGTGGGTACCGGGCTGACAATCGGCGAAAATGTAGTTGGCATGGACCCCGAAATGGTACTGAAAAACGGACGGGTAGCTGATACTGTTGACCTCAAGCGTAGGGTGGAACTCTATCGCAGGTACCAGCGTGACGGCTATGGGGCAATTGTCGTGCAGGCCAACATCGAGGATACCCGCCTGGGTGCGCAGGAATATGCTATCGGGGAACTTGGAGTCGAGTGTGTTGAACTGAAATGGGGGCAGGGCGCTAAAGACATCGGCGGCGAAGTCAAGATCCACGACTTGAAAAGGGCTCAGATGCTGTCTGAACGCGGATATATTGTCCTGCCTGATCCCTTTGATGAAGATGTGATCAGGGCCTTTGAACGCGGTGCTTTCAAAGAGTTTGAACGTCACTCACGTGTGGGCATGGTTTCGGAAGAATCTTTTGCCAAAAGAATTGATGAACTCAGGGCAGCCGGAGCCAGGTATATTTTTCTCAAAACAGGTGCCTACCGGCCTGCGGATCTTGCCAGGGCACTCTCTTTTGCGTCGAAATACCGGCTGGACCTGTTAACCGTTGATGGTGCAGGTGGCGGAACCGGGATGAGCCCATGGAGAATGATGAATGAATGGGGTGTTCCTCCGGTCGAATTGCATTCGCTTCTCTACCATTATGCTTCACATCTGGCACAAAAAGGTGCTTATGTTCCCGCCCTGGCCCTGGCCGGAGGATTTTCATTTGAGGATCACATATTTAAAGGGCTCGCTTTGGGTGCCCCGTTCGTCAAGCTCATCGGTATGGCCCGGGGACCGATTGCCGCAGCAATGGTGGGCAAGACTATAGGGCGAACCATCGAAGACATGCAGGTTCCCGTGTATATAGAACGCTTCGGAAGCTCGAAAGATGAGATTTTTGTAACCGCTGCATCTCTTCGCAAACAGCTTGGAGATGAAGAATTTGATGCGCTTCCAACCGGGGCATTGGGTCTGTATACATATTATGAACGGCTTGCCCAGGGACTGCGACAGATTATGGCCGGAAGCAGAAAATTTACCATAAATCATATCTCCCGTGACGACTTGGCGGCTCTTACACCTGAGGCAGCAAGCGTAAGCGGCATTAACTATATTATGGATGTTGACAAAGATCAGGCATCTAGCATCCTCGATAACTGTGCATGACTATTTTCTTAAAATGATGTGCACGGCCTGTTCAGATATAAATGTGCACACTGCAGAGCCTCTTTATATTATTGGAAGGATTGTCAATACATTTCGCTAAGGGTTTTTATGTTTGGATAAGGAATTGAAGAATATCTGGGATTTTTATCGGAGTATTAATTAAAAAAACTTTGAATTGGTATGACCTTTATCCGGAGAGGCCCCTGTAAATAGTATCTTCGGGATAATCTGTTACCAGGCTATACCGTGGGGATAGACCCGGCTGTATATTAGCCGCCGGGTAAAAATGCGGCGGCTATTCCTCCGGCTCCTGTGAAGGTTGAGGGCCGGGAACGATATCGGCGATATCAGGATCAACTACCGGGCCATTTTCTGTTTCGTCAGCCTTGCGATCCTTTGCTTCCTGCTTCTTAAGCTGTTTATCCTGTTTTTTCTTCAGTTTCATTTTTTCCCGCTGAAATTTTTGGAAAGAATAATGTGATTTTTTTGCCATTTATCTCCTCTTAATCAGTTTGGCCCGGCTGTAATACAACAGTAAGGGCAGCGGCCGGTAACAGGTGTAAAAAGAAACGCATCAAATAATAAATTGATGGAAAATGATAAGTGTCCCCGGCCTGTTGTGAAGCATCAGATTTTACGAACTTCAGAAGCGGTAGGGCCCTTTTGACCCTGGGTTACTTCCAGGGTGACACGGTCCCCCTCATTGAGTACCTTGAACCCATCCTGCAGGATGGCGGAAAAATGGACAAAAACATCGTCGCCGTCATCCACGGTGATAAAACCATACCCTTTCTTTTCATTAAACCACTTTACTGTTCCTTTTACCATTAACAAACCTCTGTTACCAGATCCGCACCCGGTTTAAATATCGGGGGGGTCATCTTAATTTCTGAAAGACAAGAAGTATTAACGGAAGAATCCAAAAGTGCTACCGGGTGGCTACATTGAAAGACGATTCCGATAAGATCAACTCGCATTTCAGATTATGCCTATTTCTACGCAATACATCCGAAACTGTCAAGAGTAAAAGAAGGACAATTCAGGCTGTATTGAGTTTGTTCATAAGCTTCAATCAATACGACAGCCGCATATGGCTTTCGTTGTACTTATGAGTTGAATTCAGAAATTTCAAATAATTCAAGTTTTAATCATCTTTATTGTTATTTCAAAAGAATTTATCTGATGTGCGTTGTCCGAGGTTGATGGCAAATTCGTAATTCAGAGAAGTGTCATTTATTAACCACTTTTGCTGTTAATAGATTGCCATTGTCAATCGATAGATGCGCAAATTAAATAAATTTAAGTATATCGGATAGTTGGAAAGTGGCTGTTCGGGCACATCATTTGCCTAAACTCATCGATATGAACACAACACCAAAGTCAGTCGGTCATTGAAAACATTGATCGGACAATTGGTAAGAATAAAAACATAAAGGAGTGATTTATGGCTAAACAACCATTGGAAGGCATCAAGGTTCTGGATCTGACAAACCACATCGCCGGATCCTACTGCACCAAGCTATTTGCCGACTATGGGGCCTCGGTTCTGAAAATCGAGAAACCCGGCCGGGGGTGTCTGACCCGTAGCATGTACCCCTATGCTGGTGATGATCCCGATCCAGACAAGAGCCTGTACCACCTCTACCTGAATACGAACAAGAAGAGTCTGACCCTGAACCTCAAGAGCGAATCAGGGCAGAAGGTTCTGCTCGATTTGGTAAAGGAAACCGACATTCTGGTGGAAAGCTTTGCCCCGAAGGTCAGGGCCGCTCTGGGCTTGGATTACGACACCCTGGAGCAGATCAATCCCCGCCTGGTGATGGCCTCTATTTCCAACTTCGGCCAGACCGGTCCCTACCGCGACTACAAGGCCTCGGACCTGATAGAGTTTGCCATGGGCGGTGCCATGTCCTCTACCGGCATGCCGGGCCGGCCGCCCACCAACAAGGGTCGTGATGCAAGTCTCTTCGAGACTGGAGTACAAGCGTGGCATATCATTGTGGGTGTCTTCATGGGCACCCGTAAGGACGGTATCGGCGATTACCTGGACTTCTCGATCATGGATACCGAGTTGGCCGGCTGCGAACGTCGCACGGTGCAGTTGCTGACCTACCAGTTCACCGGCGACAGCACGCAGCGACGCGACCCCAAGCCGGTAATCGGCATCATGCCGCGCGCCCTGCGCTGCAAGGACGGCTACCTCAACATGGGTGTAGGCCCCACCAAGTTCGACAAGTTTCTCAAACTCATCGGCCGTGAGGATCTCGCCAATGATCCGGCATGGAACCTCTTTGCATTTGACAAGGCCGAGGAGGCCATGAAGGTCTACGAGGATGCCATGATGAAGAAAGGTAAGCTGGAGTGGACAAAGTATTTTCAGGATAACGGAATCATCTGCATCTCGGTCAACACCGCCGAGGACGTCTGCAAGGACGAGCACTGGGAAGAGCGTGGTTTCTTCGTGAAACAGGACCACCCCGTGGCTGGCGAGATCCGTATGCCGCGAGGTAATGTCCACGTGGATCCCGACTGGTGGCAGATGAAGGCCCCCGCCCCGCGTCTGGGCGAGCATACCAAGGAGGTTTTGACCTCATTGGGATACGGCAAAGAAGATATCGTGACGCTCAAGACGCAGGGCGTCATCTAATACAGGAGGAGTTTCCATGAAGGTTAAATCAAAGAAGAAAGATTATCCGTTAAAAGGTATTCGGGTGCTGGGCTTCACCCAGTCGTGGACTGGCCCCTATGCCGGTATGTTGCTGGGCGACCTTGGAGCCGAACACCTCAGAGTCGAACAGATTCAGTATGCCGGCGGCATGACGCGCGGGATTATGCCCTTCCCGATGGAAGATTACTTTGCCAATATCAAGGACGGCGGTATTTTCCAATACCCCGACCGAAAATGCACCGGCCCCAACGGCGAGTATCACATGAACCGCTTCAGTTTCGGCAATGCCCATCTGCAGAACACGTATGGGTTTACGCTGGATTTCCAGCGGCCTAAAGGCATGGAACTATTTAAAGAGCTTATTAAAAAAAGCGATATATTCCTGGAAAACAACACCCCCACCACGGCTCCCAAACTGGGTCTGACCTGGGAGTTTCTGCACGAGATCAACCCCAAGCTCATTGTAATTCGATCCCCTGCCTTTGGTCTGAGTGGGCCGCATTACAACTGGAAGGGCTTTGGTTCCAACATCGAGGCCGGTGTGGGCCATACCCACGCACTGCGCTACTCTGACGACCCCGAGGACACGATCAGCACTCTCGAGACCTATACTATGGACAATGTTGGTGCTCATACTCTTCCAACGGCGGCCATGATGGGCCTGATGCAGCGCGAGAAGACAGGTGAAGGCATGCTGATCGAGATCCCGCAGGCCGAAGGCGTGCTGGACGTGCTGCCGATTTACTGGATGGATTACCTCATCAACGGCCGCATCCAGCCGGCATGGAGCAATCGTCACCCCAGCGCGGTGCAGGGCTGTTACCCCACCCGAGGTGACAATTCAGCCGAAGACTGGGCGGTCATCACAATCTACAACGACGAAGATTGGAACGGTTTTTGCGCAGCCATCGGTAACCCCGCATGGTGCAAGGATCCCAAGTTCAGCGACGCCGTCAGCCGTCTAAAGAACCAGGATGAGCTCGATGAGCATATCTCCGCTTGGACCAAGCAGCATGACTGCTATGCCATTATGCATATGCTTCAGGCACACGGCGTACCGGCCGGGCCGGTCTTGACTGAGAAGATGGTTTATGAAGACCGTAATATGTTAGAGCACGATTTCTTTATCGAAGAAACCCAGAAGTGGTGCGGTACGCATAAGTATACCGGCTACACGGGCAAGATCCGGAATACTCCGCGCAAAAACCGGGCTGATATGCCCCCCACCGGGTTGGGCGAATACAACGAGTATGTTTTCAAGAAAATTCTCGGGCTCTCGGACGCCGAGTATCAGGAACTTGTCGACGAGGAATACATTGGCACCGAGATGGCCTCGGGTGCCAAGGCAAGTATCTGAGAACAAATGTTGGTCGGAGAAATGGTTAAGTTTCTCCGACCATATTACTTGAGGATTGGCAATGTGTTTTTTTGAATTCGAATCTTGTATTTTATCTTTAAACTTTTTCCTGACTGATGTTTGTTATCAATACTTTTAGGAAATACGCGTTTACCGTGTTTTCTGTACACAACATCAGGCATAAATTTATATTTAATCGATCTTTATAAAATATAAGTAATAAAATGGATAAGATGCTCTGGGTGATGAAGAATATAAATGACAATATATGAACAAAGGGTGTGTCAGTATATTGCCAAATGAAGAATCTAGGAATGGGATGGAGTAAAAAAACATTAAAGCAACATGTTGCAGAAGTGTTCAATAGGCACACCCCCTGCTTATAAAA
>JAFGIF010000245.1 GCA_016929755.1 Deltaproteobacteria bacterium
AGTATGAACAAAGTAGTCGTTATCAGTGGTCTGGGCGCAGGTATGGGTTATGAAGTGGCCAAGATCCTTGCCGGCAAAGGGATGTCTATAGCAGGGTTTGACATGGATCCGGAGGCATTGAAGACAGTCAAAAAAGATCTGGATCGTATCGGCGGGGTACACTACCTGGAGGCCCTGGATATTACCAATCGCCCCGGTATCTTAAAGTTTCGGGACAAGGTTCTTGCTGAATATGGGCATGTGGATACGGTGCTTTCCAATGTTGGATTGGGCTTTTTTGGTCCCTTTGAGGAAATTGACTTGGAAAAGGCCATTAAAAATGTCGAGATCAATCTCTTCGGAGCAGCGGCCCTGCTGCAGGCCTTTATTCCATCTATGCGGGAAAGAAGGTACGGTAAACTGGTTGTTATGGCATCCATGATCGGGCGGATTCCGTTCCCCTTTGAGTCAATTTATGTGGCCGGTAAGTTTGCGGTCGAAGGGCTCGTGCGTTCCATCAGATATGAGCTCGAACCCTTCGGGATCAAGGTGGCCTTGGTCGAACCCAGCCAGGTATCATCGCAGTTCGCCGCTAAGTGTCATAACCGCCCGCCCGTGGACTCGCCCTATTATGACCGGGTCGTAAGATTTTCCAAACAAAACAGCGAGATTCTGAAAGCTTCTCCTACGCCGCTTGAGGCTGCGAAGAAGATAGCCGCGATTGTGGAAGAGAGCGCGCCCAAGTTGCATAACCAACTCTCGCGCCGGGATAGCTTTAACGTCAAGATATCGGAGCTGCTCCCGAATTGTATTTATGACCCCATGTTCCTGAAGCATATGGACATCAAAAACTAGAGACGCCATTCCCTCTGAAGGAGCAAAACTATGAGTGCGATTGAAAGATTGGATGAATTTGGCGGTTATATGGGAAAGTATTGTATCATCAACCTGACCACGAATAAGACCGAGGTGGTCGAACCACCGGATGAATTCTACCGGAAATATCTGGGTGGGTACGGTGTCGGGGCCGCGGTGATCACCGAGCGTCAGCCGGCCGGTATCGATCCGCTGGCGCCGGAGAGCCACCTTGGCTTCTGCTCGGGGCTGTTGACCGGCGCGGGCCCGTTTTTTGCCGGGCGTTTCATGGTGGTGGGTAAATCGCCGCTGACCGGTGGCTGGGGCGATTCCAATTCGGGCGGGTATTTGTCGCGCGAGTTGAAACGCGCCGGATATGACGCGGTTTTTATCACCGGTAAGGCCAAGAAACCGGTGTGGGTTCTGGTAAACGACAAAGGTATCGAAATCAAGGATGCCACGTCGCTGTGGGGCAAGGATGGCGTCGAGACCGAAGAGTCTATACGTGAGAGCTTGGGCGATAAAAAGGCGCATGTCGCCTGTATCGGGTCAAGTGGTGAGAAACTCTCCCTGATCTCCGGCATTTTCCACGATGGCGGCCGTATGGCGGCCCGCTCCGGACTGGGGGCCGTGATGGGCAGCAAGAATCTCAAGGCCCTGGCGGTACGCGGTAAAAAGAAGGTGCCGGTGGCCGATCGCGAGCGTCTCAAGGCCATAAATTCGGACTTTATGGCGGAGTTCAAGACCTCCTCGGTGGGGGACAGGCTTTCGCTCAAACTACTGAACAATGTTGTCACCTGGCTTATTTACCATACCGGGATCTCGGTGCCGGCCCACCCCTCGATGGTGCGTGAGATCATGAAAACCTACGGAACGACCGGTAACCTGGTGTTTTCCTTCATGACCGGCGAAACACCGATCAAAAACTGGACCGGGGTCGGATATACCGACTATGGCATGGCGAGTGCGGCCAAGAATTCGGACGACAACATGTTGAAACGACAGAAACGACGTTATGCCTGCCAGGGTTGTCCTATGGGCTGCGGCGGGTTTGTGGATATAAAAAAGGGACGCTATGCCGGTACCGAGGGGCACATGCCGGAGTACGAGACCATCGGGGCTTTTGGCGGCATGACCCTGCTCGATGATACCGACATCATTATCGAAATCAACGAGATGTGCAACCGGGCCGGGATCGACTCCATCTCCACCGGTTGTGCCGTGGCCTTTGCGATTGAATGCTTTGAAAAAGGCATCCTCACCCTCAAGGACACCGGAGGGATTGAACTGGGCTGGGGCAAGGGTGATTCCATCCTGAAACTGACCGAGATGATTATCGCCCGCGAGGGCCTCGGCGACATCCTGGCCGACGGCGTCAAAAGGGCCGCCGAAGTGATCGGCAAGGGCTCCGAGGCCTATGCGATACATGCCGGCGGGCAGGAACTGCCGCTGCACGATTGCCGCAATGATCTGGGATATGCCATATCGTATCAGTGTGAACCGACCCCGGGGCGTCACGGCAGTGGCAGCTATCTTAATGCCGGTATTTTCGGGGTTGAGAAAAAATTTCCGCAGATGCAGCAGATTCTAAAGCGGGCCAACAGCAAAGAGGAAAAGGATGTCTGCCGTTACACGGCTTCTTCTATCTATATGTCGCTCTTGAATGGCTGCGGCATGTGCCTGCTGGGTGCGTGCAGTTCGGACCTGCCGATGATCGAATATATCAATGCCGTTACCGGATGGGATCTCAGTGCCGAGGAATACTACAAGACCGGTGAGCGCATCTTGAGCCTGCGCAAGGCCTTTACCGTACGCGAAGGCATAACCCCGGCCGACCAACGCCTGTGTGACCGGGCAATCGGCAAGACCCCGCTCGCCTCAGGACCGAACAAAGGCGTCACGGTTGATATCGATGCCCTGCAGGATATATTCTTCCGGAATGTAGGGTGGGACCGCAATACAGGGGGACCCACGCCGGCAAAGATGAAGGATCTGGGCCTGGTTTCTCTGTTTTCCTAGCCATGTTATCGAGAGGAACAGGTAATCTAATCCTGTTGTGGGTGATTTTGGATTCCATAACAAGGTACACTGGTTAAACTTTGTTGCGGGGCAGGTCTACACATATAACACCTGATGGGCATTGTATGACATCGAGTAAAAAGTGCAGACCTGTTCTTTTTAATGGTACGATCCTTTTTAATACTCAGTCCTCAGAGATATAAAATTAATTTAATGCTTGACTGTTGATGATTACTCGCATAGTGTGCGTGCATAACTGGAAATTGAATATGTCGATTGAATCTTGCCTGAAGAAATGAACCTACGATACACTTCAACAAGTCAAAATTTAACTGTGATGCATTCCATTTTCAGAAATACAAACACAGAGTCCTTCATTGTGTAAAGAAGGGGATCTGGAAAAAAAAGAGGTATTAAATGGCAGAAGGAACAGTAAAATGGTTTAACGATTCAAAAGGTTTTGGTTTCATCACAGCAGACAGCGGGGAAGATGTATTCGTGCATCACACATCGATCAAGCAGGATGGTTTCAGGTCCCTCGAAGAGGGCCAGCGTGTAACCTTCAACATAACTGCCGGTCCGAAAGGCCCCCAGGCTTCTGACGTTTACAAAGCCTAAAAAACCCAAGGGGGCAGGGATGCCTGCCCCCTTTTCTTTCCCGACCTTGACCAAGTCTGATTTATGCTTTGGGAGATCTGACCGAAGCTGAAAGAAATTAGACACGTCCTTAAAATCATAAAAGTGTGAAATATTTGAGGTCGCCCCGGGAGAAACTTATTCTGATCCCGATCTATCATGAGTTTTCAAATAATTCATAGAAAAGCATTGAACCACTTTCTTGGGCCTATAATGGCGGCTTCACGGTCAAAACAAGGCCTTTCTTTAACACTTTTACACAGTATATCAACTGGTTATCTTGGTCAGGCCCCAATTATTTTACCCCCACAAGACGTCACAACAATTGTTCGCCAAGCTAATCCAGGATGCGATCAGTTACAGCCTGCCAACTGGCCTCCAGCATCATATCGTGGGCCATGTTTGGAAAGAACTCGGCCTGTGTTTTATGCCTGCGCGCCGTCGCCTCGATTTCACTGGGGGAGATGGCAATATCGTTGGCAGCTCCAAGCACAAGCGGGGGCGTGTCGATAATTGGACCAGGTGGGAATAGGACCAAGAGGATCATTTCCCAATAAGCACGGTATGAATTATATGATTATCAAGCCTACGTTTGACTCTTGTTAAAAACGAGTAAGAGTCAACCGTAGACTCCTAGATTTCTTACCTATTCCCCTTTTTGAGAAATCATTGATAGTAATGCCTGTGCAGCCTCTTCCGGTCCTTGCCGTTCCGATCCTACGATTCCGAGCCTCGTCCGTAATTGTCCAACAAAGACCTTGTTTCTAAAAAATGCTTCAAAGAATCTTCTTGCGATCTCATCGTGCAAGGTTTTGTATTGAATCGCTCCAAAAACGTTCACAAAATATGTATGTACCAAGCCTGTTGATGTAGTCGTGCCTTTGCTCATTGCCGTCCCTTCCCGGAATATGTGCAGGGCTGTTTCAGGGGTAACCAACCGTTCAATGATCGGGTGCTCGTCGTCAATTTCCTCATAGTTATTTGCATACAGCACCATATCGACAGAATATCCTTTCATCACATGTTCATAGGTGGTCACCGGCAACACAATTCGGGCATTGACCTGGTTGGGGTTCATAATGATTGAGCGATCGAGCTGACCGAACGCGTAGCCTGGCTGCAAGTCGTCTAACCTGACAAACGCCCCGACTTCCGTACCATATCCTATCACGTTCCCTTCCTGATCAATATCCAATGATCCCATATCATCGGCAATAATAATCATCTCCTCGATCTGGTCTTCTCCAATAATCCTGAACGCTTCAAGCGTTTCAGATTTTCCGGTACCCGTATCACCGATAATAAGAACTGTCAGCGGGCAATCACCTTTTGTCACAATCCTGACCAGTGCTCCGTGATAAGGCATTCTCCCAAGTTTCATGGTCTTGATGTTATGAAGGGTCAACACCATTTTCTTCAGATAGCCAAAATAGCCAAATTCGTCCCTGTTCGGACACGCCGCCGTGATCAAGTCGTGCTCAGGATCTTCATAAAAAACAGTCGGCATAGGCGCAAGCGTGTCAAGCTCGGTTCCCGGTACCCCAAAAAGATAGACCGCATCTATCGGACGATTGAGAAACTCATCATCAGCCAATTCAAATAAATTGCACAATGACAAGCCAAGATCATAGAACTTCTCGTGAACATAAACAAGAATCAGGAACGGGCCTACCTTTGCAGGATAGCAAAGCCACTCACGAGTTGTGACCTCTATATGCTCTATGGGGTTCTGAGTAATCTGTTCAAACTTCCCCGTCCGCTTATTCATTGGGGGATTGAGCAACAACGGCGGATACAATAAGATCTGACGAATTATCGGAATGTTCCGCAGCTTCTGGTAGATCCCCTCAGGCAAGGCAAGGTTTTTTGACAGGGCAATCACCGCCAATTCCGCGCCTGCGCTTATCTGTCGGTAAATATTGGGGTGTTGCCCGGTGATATTCTCTTCGATATCCCGATAGGTTTGTCGCACTAAATGCGTCAAGGATTCAATGGTCGAATTAAAGGTTCGGTATGGGCGTTGGTCCAGACGATCTCCCGTGGAATCACAGACAATAAACCGTTCAAACTGTCTCCAATAATTGTACAAACTTTCCACAAAAACATGTAACAGCGACGGATCGGCAATGAACCGTTCCCCTTTTTCTATAAGTTTTGGCACGGCATCAAGTGTCATTTTGCCAAGGACCTGGAATACTTGAATAAGCTCCTGAATATCAGCATGCGTAATCTCTTTGGTTTGTTTACCGAATATCTGAAGGAGTGGAGATTGCTTGTGTTTCAAGTCACCGACGAAACGTGTGACTATCTCAGAAAACAATTCGCTTGACATCAGTTCTTCCGGGGTCTCACATATTCTGTCGTGCAGGAAGACAATAACCTTCCTATTCACAAATCGGAATGTTCCTTGAACGTCCATAACGTTATGTCCTTCTTAACGTAAATTTATCCTCAGAAATCCCGCTTGTATATAGTTGCCCAACGTTTGAGCTGAGACGCGGGAGTTTGTGGGGTCAAGTCTACGGTTGACTCTTGTTAAAAACGAGTAAGGGTCAAACGTAGACTTGACCCCTTCATCTTTTTAACGCCAAGCTGTGCGGCGAGAAAACCGAGTCCGCCACCAGCGATAGGTTGGGCAAGCCTGTATTAAAATGCAAATAGTCTCTGAAGTACTGAAATAACGTCCAATTGCGCTTTCGAGTCTATTGTACCAAGTTTTTGAATAAGTCGCGCTTTATCTACTGTTCGCACCTGATCTAGTACAATTTGTCCCTGTTTCTTTCGAAAAGTGCATGAAACCCTGGTGGGGTAATCTTTTTGGGCAGAGGTCATCGGAGCTATAATCACCGTGCGAATGTTACGATTCATTTCATCAGGAGAGATAACCAAACATGGTCGGTTTTTTTTAATTTCTGACCCGATAGTTAGATCGAGATTTACCAAGTAAACGTCAAAACGTTTCACTACCACTGCCATTCTTCCTCATCCCATGAATGTAAAATATTTTCGTTAAGTATCGGTTCATCATCACCTTTTTCGCCCATAATTTTGAAAGCGGCATCCCAACCATCACGAACATTTTTAATGGGGCGGATGATTATTTGATTTTTTTCAACCTCGATTTCAACATCATCCA
>JAFGIF010000246.1 GCA_016929755.1 Deltaproteobacteria bacterium
CTCTTGATGCCGCTGATGGTCTTGACCTGCTCCTCGATCACATCGGTCACGTCGATATCGATGACTTCGGGACTGGCACCTGTCAAAATCGTCTTGATTGTGACTATCGGAAAATCCACTTCGGGGAAGAGATCTATCCCCATGCGCATAAATCCGAGGATGCCGAAGAATATGAGTGCTGCTGTCAGGGTTAGAGTGGTAACGGGCCTGCTAATGGAAAGGTCTGTAATTTTCATGCTTAGTCTGCCTTCTGGTTTTTGTCTGCGAATTCAAGGGTGCCCTGGGCGAATACCAGGGATGCCCGGGCCAGGCTGTGTTCAAAGAGGCTCTGGTAATAGAGGAGCTGGGCCTGGGTCAGGGCCGCTCTGGCATCCAGCACTGAGACCTGGTCGATGGTGCCCTCGCGATAGCCAACCTCGGCGATGCGCAGTCCTTCGCGGGCCTGATTAACCGAGAGTTTCTGGGTTTCCACCAGTTCGGTGGCATCCTCAAGGCTTAACAAGGCGTTGCGCACTTCGAAGAGGGCGGTTTCACGCGTATCCAGGGTTTTGATCCGGCTCTGTTCGAGCTTGGATCGTTCCTGGGCGATACGACCCTCGCGACCGAGACCATTAAAAAGGGGGATGCTTACCTGGATGCCGGTGTTCCATGCAGTGTCCCACTCGTCATATGTTCCCAGGTAAGGATGCGGGTTTTCGCGCGATAGATTGTAGAAGCCATTAATTGTAGGCCAGTATTCGCTGTGGGCCGCACGCAACGACTCCTGCTGCAGTTTTTCGCTTAAGGTGGCCAGGGCCAGGTCCGGACGGTTCTCAAATGCCTTGCGGACAGATTCTTCTTCCGTAACGCTCAGTGGTTCGTATATGAGCGAATCAGTAAGCGTTATGCTGCTTTCCTGGGAAACCCCGATAATTTTGAGCAAACCGGTTCGGGTGGTATTGAGCTGATTCTGATAGCGGATCATCTCGGACCTGGCATTGCTGTACTCGACCTGGGCCCTGAGAACATTGAAGTCCGAGGCCGTACCGAACTTACGCCTGGTCTCCACGTCGTCGAGATGCGCCAGGGCCAGATCGCTGTACACTCGGGTAACCTCGAGCTGCTCGGTGGCCAGCAACACCAGATTATAGGCCCTAATAGTATCAAAGATTGTTTTCTGGGAGGTCAGCCTCAGTTGCTCATCCACCAGGGTCTCGTAGTAACGGGCGGCCCGCAGGGCGGCCGAAGCCTTTCCTCCCATGAAAAGCGGCTGAACAACAGAAAGCGTGCCGGAATAGTGGTCTTCCTGGGTAGTCTGGATATGCATGCCATCTATGTCGGCACCGTCATCGTTCAGCCGGGTATAGGTGCCATTCAGACTGACCCGCGGCAGGACACCCTCGTACGACTCGATGATCCGGCCCCGGGCGGTATCCTTTTCTTGCTGGGCACTCTGCAGGGCCCGGTTGCCGGAAAGGGCCAAACCAATTGCGTTATCGAGTGTAAGTGGTTGGTTAAGTACGATCTGGGAGGTTTCCTGTCCCTGCCTGGAGGCCTGCCACTGCACAAAGGCCTCCTGTCGGGTCTGGTCGATTTCATGCTGCACGGTCTGGGTTGTGGTACAACCGGAGAGAATGAGGGCTGCAATCAGGAGTACATTCTTGAAGGTATTTGTATTCATTCTTTATCTTTTGCTCCTTTTGATTAATACATCAGTGTGTCTCATGCGGCAATGCCGTTAAGAAAAATGTCCATATGCAAGTCAGCGTCATCCGCGGGTGAACTGCTGCTCTTTGAGTAAATACGCTGAATCAAAAGGGCGCTCCCGATCTCTAAAAATATGCCGGCAGCCTTGGCGGTATTTACAGGGCGGAAGATTTCCAGGCGGATACCATCTTCAATAACCTGTTCTATCTTCTTAAAAAAATCCCAGTAGAGCGAGTTCTCCTCGAAATGAGACTGATCTTTTGGAGTAAAGAAGCGGTTTGCGACCATGATGCGGAAGAAGTTTATCCGCTCTTCGAAGAAACTCATTGTCAGTAGCGAATGGCGCTCAAGTTTTTCTCTGGGGCTCAAGTCACTTTCGAATACGCAGTGCAAGTCTTGAATCAAGGGGTTGAAGCAGGCTTCCTGGGCTGCAGAGAGGACCTCGTCCTTGTTTTTAAAGTGCAGGTATAAAGTGCCCTTGGCAACCCCGGCCCGGTCGGCGATGCGGTCCATGGTCAGGGCCTCCATGCCGTTCTCCAGCAGAATGGATTCGGCTGCCTCCAGGATATCAACCCTGATAGCATCCTGTAAGAGTTTTTTACGGTCTGCTTTTTTGTCACGCATGTTTTTGTTCTCATTCATTATTTACAAAATAATTTAAAATGACTGAACGGTCATATAGGATACCTAAAAGTCATATGTCAAGGAGGAAATTTGTTACGAGAATATATGTTGATTAACCATATACAAATCAATCTTCATATTGACAATCCTTGTTTTTCTTCTACTTATCTATGATATGCCTTTGAAATTTCCCAGTCACAAAACCAGGATCGTATGTACCATCGGGCCTGCAACGCGTTCAAAAGTCATGTTGACCAAAGCCATTAACGGAGGCATGAACGTGGCCAGGCTTAATTTCAGTCACGGTGAGATGGAGCAGCATGCCCGGGATATCCGGGCCATACGCGCAGTGTCACAGGCTCTCGGGGTCACGGTTGCCATTCTGGCTGATCTGCCCGGACCCAAGATCCGTATCGGGTTGCTCAGGCAAGGATCTGTCATGCTTGAAAGAGGGCAGCGGGTAAGGCTTAATGTCAACGATATTTTTGGTACTCCCGAGGTCATACCCGTGCAGTTTCCCGACCTGTTGAAATATGTTCGAAAGGGGCAAATCATTTACCTCAATGACGGATTCATCCAGCTCAAGGTACTTGGTATTGAGTCTGATGAAGTCCTTTGCCGGGTTATCATCGGCGGCAGACTGCTTTCTCACAAAGGTATGAACCTGCCCGGTACCAGGCTCGATCTCGACCCGGTAACGGATAAAGACCTGGGGTTTGTTGATTTTGGCCTTCAGCATGGGATTGACATTTTCGGTGTTTCATTTGCCGGTAAGGCAAAAGATATAGAAAAAGTGAAAGATTTTATAGCAGCCCGGAAAAAGAGGGCATTCGTTGTTGCCAAGATCGAAAGAAAAGAAGCGATTTCACATATAGATGCCATCCTGGATGTGACTGACGGGATTATGGTTGCTCGCGGTGATCTGGGAGTCGAGATTCCCATCGAGAAGGTTCCTGTGGTTCAGAAGGAACTGATACACAAGGCCAACCTGGCCGGAAAACCGGTGATAACGGCCACCCAGATGTTGGAATCCATGACTCAGAATATCCGCCCGACCCGGGCCGAGGTAACAGACGTAGCCAATGCCATCCTGGACGGAACCGATGCGGTCATGCTTTCGGAAGAGACTGCAATCGGCTTATACCCGATAGATGCGATAAAGATGCTGGCTCGAATTGCACGTACAACCGAATCACGCAGAACCTCCATTGTGTCGGGCGCAAGCGTGCGTGATTCCATTATTCGGTCAATAAGTAAAGCCGGCTCGTCCAGTGAAGACGTTCTTTCCCTGGATGTATTCGAGGCCCAGAGATCACTAGGAATTCAGTACATCCTGGCTCCTACGCTGACAGGCGGAACACCGCGAAGAATTTCAAGATATAAGGGCACTGCTTGGATTCTGGCATTTTGTCCCGATGAAATTACGGCGAATTTTCTGTTGATGTCGAACGGGGTTATGCCTTTCGTTAAAGATACGCACATACATGATAGTGAGTTGATCGCCTTCGTAAAAGATGCCTGTAACATCAAACCCGGCCAAAGGCTGCTGATTGCGCGCAGACTGCCTGCTGATGGCGGATTTAAGACAAACTCACTCAAGATTATCACGCTAGCATGACAGATGCAGCAATCTGTTCGGGATTTTTTTATGGAGATCCGAGCATGTATCGTACAATCAAGTAATTTTTACTGCGTACCATAATAAGAAGCAAAGGCAATTCTCTGCTTGACTTTTTGGTCGTTTTTAGATAGCTTGGCTGGTGGTATTACCACCAGCCAATTATTGTGGGGGCATATGCGTAAAACAACATTGTTGCCGGCAACATGTATGATCATGCATAAAAAAAGTCCCGCTTGGAGACAGGCAAGATTCTCTCGTTGTCTTCGAACAAAATATGAAAGTCTTGTTGAACGCTATTCCTGCACTGCCTGAAGTGAAATACTACGTGAGATGAGATAGAGGTCGTCAAGTAGGGGCTACAACAACATAGAGGAGGTATGGTTATGGCGGATTATGATGCAATTATAATCGGCGCGGGTTTGGGTGGTCTTTCGTCGGGTGCTTTGCTGGCTCATCAGGGACTTAAGGTCCTGGTTCTGGAACAGAGCGACCGTATCGGAGGTTGCTGTTCCACGTTTGAGCGCAATGGTTACAAACATGATGTCGGGGCATCCATTGTGGAGATTATCCAGCCCATTGAGAAAGTATTTGAGCTGCTGGGCACCAAGTTTCAGGACGAGGTAGATCTGATTCCCTGTGATCCGCTTTTCTCGGTCATGTACCGCAACGGAGAACGCATCACCATCGAAAAATCGCTCGAAGCCACCGGCGAGGTAATTTCATCCCTCTCGGCCGAAGACGGCCGGCACTGGAAAGATTTCTGTGATTATTTCCAGGAGATGATGGATGTTTTGATCGATGCACTCTTTTTTGTCCCGGCCGATACATTCGGTGACATGGCTAATATGATCAAGAAAAACCCCAAGCTTTTGAAATTTCTGCCGACCTTTCTGGTAACCTATCAGGATCTGTTTCAGAAGTATTTCAAAAGCAATAAAGTGCTCGATACCATGGCATATCAATCGCTCTATATGGGTATGCCGCCGGCCCTGACACCCGGACCGTTTGCCATGATCCCCTTCACGGAGCATTCCGGGATCTGGTATCCCCGAGGCGGGATGATCAAGATTCCCGAAGCCTTGCTCAGGTGTGGACAGAAAGACGGGCTTGAGATTCGGATGAAAGCCGGGGTAAAGAAAGTTGTGGTAAAGGGCGGCCGGTCGCAGGGAGTGGTGCTGGAGGATGGTGGTGAGATCACCTCCAGGATCGTAGTGTCAAATGTGAACCCACAGAGACTCTATCTCGAGTTGATCGGCGAGGAGCATTTGCCCTGGCTCACAAAGCGCGGGGTCAAGAGCCTGGTTTTGGGAAAGAGTCTGTGCATGATCTATGTAGGTCTTGATTCAAAACCGGACCTGGATGCCCATCACAGCTATACTGCGGTTTCGATGCAGGAAGTCAACGATTTCTGGACAAACCATGTAGAGACAGGGATTATGCTGCCAGCCGAAAAGAATTACGGGCTGATCTGCTGGACCTCGCACTCTGACGATTCACTTGCCCCTAAAGGTCATCATGTTATCAACGTGATCCCCGAGTCGTTCTATCACCTCAAGGGGACCAATTGGGATGCGTACAAGGACCAGTTCGTAGATGATTACCTGGACTATGTATCCCGGGATCTTGTGCCGGATCTCAAGGGCCAGATCACACAGGTGATTGCATCGTCGCCCATGGATTACGAGCGTAATTTAAGGCTGCCCGAGGGTTCTTTGTATGCCTTCAACCAGGATGCGACTCACCAGGCCGTATTCAGGCCATCGGCCAAATCAAAGTGTATTGACGGTCTGTATCTGAGCGGATCGGGGACGCACCCCGGAGGCGGCGTGCCAACGACAATAGCATCGGGCATGATCGCCTATAACAAGATTCTACAAAACGAAAAGGTTTAGCCTGAGATAAAGGAGACCGCACATGTCGAAGATAAAACTGATACTTGTATTAGTATTAGCAGCAATAGGGCTCTTTGTTTACCGCAGCATGTCGCCGCACAGGAAGATGCAGTTGCGTTTCGCTCTGAAACAACTTCCTTCGTTGCCGGGCCGCTATATGGTATGATTGTGACCATGCCCGGAGTGCATGCGAATAACGAGAAACGGGCTGCCTTGAATACCGGGCAGCTTAACCCCGATATTTCGAAACAATTCAAAGAAGATCATAAATGAATAAAATCTTTCTGAGGATTCCATGGAGAGATACGATCAGGAGGTATTCATGGCAGATTACAATGCAATAGTAATTGGTGCAGGATGCGGCGGTATGAGTGTCGCTGCCCAGTTGGCCAAACAAGGCCGCAAAACGCTGGTGATCGAACAGAGTGATCTGGTGGGCGGTTGTTGTTCGACTTTTGAACAAGACGGATACAAGTTTGATCTGGGGGCTTC
>JAFGIF010000247.1 GCA_016929755.1 Deltaproteobacteria bacterium
GGTATCAATAATCGTCTGGCCTTCGCAATCGGGAACGCCGCCTTTTTTTCGATATTCGAAATATTCCTGGCCAAAACCCCAACCTTTGTGTGGGTATACTCATGGTGGGGAGCCTTTCCTGTTTTCATTGCGGTCTATATTCCTTTTTTCCTGGCTGCATTTTACAGTTATGACTGGAGCCCCAAAACTCAGCGCACCTTTATCGGCACTCTTTTCATCATAAACGCGCTAGCCTTGATTGTGTTTGCCGGTATCCTGAAATGGATCTAAGCGCCAGAAACATTTTCGAGAACGTGACATTTTCGGGCGGAATGAGGTAGTTTGTTTATAAACTCATCGCCCTTACAGCAATATGCACCGCACCTCTGATCAGGCAGGAGCCCCGTCATATAACGCCCAATTAACCTTCTCGATTTTGACCGGCAAATTCAGAGAAAGAGACTGATCCTACTCCTGCAGTTTCTGGAAAGCCTTCACAATACTCTCGAGCAACGGCCTCTCATTGATATCGTGCACATCTATGTAGCGGATGATTCCCTTTTTGTCGACGATGATAATGGCCCGCTCGGCAGTGCCGTCCGTGCGCAAGACCCCGTATGTGTCCGCCACGGCGCCATGAGGCCAGAAATCGGATAGCACGGGGAACCATAACTCTCCCATCCTGGATGTCCAGGCAAAAAGGGTCGGTATATTGTCCACAGTGATGCCGAGCAGTATGGCATCATTGGCATCAAAGAGATCTTTTACAATATTGTACCCGGGCCATTGATCGGAACAGACAGGGGTCCAGGCCGCCGGCACAAATGATATCACCACATTCTTCTTTCCCGCATACTCACTCAGGGTCACACCCCCCCCTGCAACCGCCTGCAGGGTGAAGTCGGGTGCCGTGTCTCCTACTTTCACCTTGAGGACACTGTCGATTGGTTTCAATTTTCCAACCTGGTAAATGCTGCCTTCCAGGGCCTGCGAAACTGCTGAAATATTCTGGCTCAAGACAAACACACCAGCCAACAGCAATACGACGATCCACCCGGATCTCTTCACTGGTCACCTCCCTCTGGGAGACCGGAAAGTTCCAGCATGGTAGCTAAAAATTCCTTCTCGTTGCTGAAACCTCCCGGTTTTGAATAAAACACGTTGTATGATCCGTCCTTATTAAGACGATAACCGATGAACCAGGGAGTAACCACACCGGAAAGCGTATTGACAATGGCTTGTTTTCCATCAGGGATTAATGGGAAGGGAATTGCATATTGCTTTTTGAATATCCCGACTTCGAAGGCTGAATTGCCCACTCCCATTCCGACTATCTTAACTTTTCCCTTGAGCGCGGACTGATTATTGATGGAAGTAAAGAGCTTGTTGAGAGCCGGGGCCTGTTTCTGACAGTGGGGACAGTACATGCTGAATATTTCCACGATAACCACCTGGGCATCTATTTCCGGAATCTTGAAAACATCCCCCTTGCCTTTCAATCCGAGGTAGTCTCTTGCCTGTTGATCTTCCGGCACGGCGAATTGCATTTCAGCCAGTTGCTGGCCATATTCCGCCCTCTGAATTGACGCGGACCAGAGATTAGTCCCAAAAACCATTCCCAACACTACTATCAACAAAGAAATTATACCTTTGTTCATACTACACCCCCTTCCGGTGAGACACGTCCTTACTGATCAGAAAGAGCAGGTGCCCCGGTACCCAGGAAACATGCGGCTACCAGTTCTCGGCCAGCAGCTCGAAGTAGGCCTGGGGATGAGCACAGGCCGGGCAGGATGTCGGGGCTTCCAGGCCATCATGTAAATAACCGCAGTTGAGACACCTCCATACAACTGGCTTTTCACGCTTGAATACCCTGCCGGCTGCAATGTTGGCAGCCAAATCGTTATATCTCTTTTCATGTTGTTTCTCTGCTATCGATATGTTATCCCAGACCTGGGCGATAGCCTCGAAACCTTCTTCCCTGGCCACTTTGGCAAACCCTGGATACATCTCGCTATGCTCGCAATGCTCACCTGCAGCGGCAGCCTTGAGATTATCCAGGGTTGAGCCTATTACTCCGGCCGGAAAACTTGCCGCCACTTCAACCTCACCGCCTTCAAGGAACTTGAAAAAGCGTTTGGCATGTTCCTTTTCCTGATTGGCCGTCTCCTCAAAAATCGCGGCTATCTGGATGTAGCCATCCTTGCGAGCCTGTGAGGCAAAATAGGTGTAGCGATTCCTGGCCTGAGATTCTCCGGCAAATGATGTAAGCAGATTCTTTTCAGTCTGTGAGCCTTGCAATTTTCCCACATTTTCCTCCTTATGAATTATTGTCTGCAGCGATGACTTGCATGCCATCAGCTTTTATACGCCTGCTTTCCTACTTGTGAACTGCTCCCCGGGCATATTCCGTAAATTTTCATGCTGTATCCCCGAATATTATAACCATATATTACTAATAGTATTCTGAACGTTATAATCAAGACCGCTTGTCGCGCCCAGCGGGATATCGTCGACTCTCTGGCATGAAATGCAGCGTATGTGATCGTGATACTCGATTGCGGCATCAAAGCGTCTCTGTCCGGCACCGAAATCCAATTTACGGATCAGACCCTGCTCCGAAAGCCCTTCTTTGTGCAGAGATAGCCCGGTTATTTTTTATGAAAATCTTCGAAGGGCATTGCCCTTTTCAGCATATCCCTGGCAAAGACCTGGGCATCTTCGAGATCAGCCTTGTCTGGATGGGGATGAGCCGATCTGGCCTCGTGCACCCATGCTCTATGCTCCGGCTTTGTATCTAGGCTTTCCAGGATCTGAGTTTCCACTTTCCCTCTACAGGTAAAAGAACCGAGGACCTTGGTGTTTTTTGCCAGGCTGGTTGCATGGTGGATTGCCTCTTTGGCCATATGGCTTGCCCTGTGAGCGCCATGAGTTGAAAATAGAGCCAGATTTACACCGCCTGGAATATTTTTAATAAAATCATGAACTGGCACAGGTACACTGTGGGCATGAACCGGGAATCCACAAAATATTAACGCATACTCTCCCGGATTTTCAACTTCGCCAAGAGGCATAATCGCCGGTTCTTCCCCTGCAAGCGCTTCGCATATAGCCTCTGCGATCTGTTTGGTATTGCCGGTCTTGCTGTAATATGTGACCAGTATTTTCATAACACCTCCTCCTGTTGACATCTATCAATCCCAAGTTGTAAAGCCTATAATTCTCACCAAACCCACGCTTTGTCAAGGAGTTGTGAGTTGAGGTGCAAGAATGGCTCCTTACACCTCGCCCCAGGTAACTACTTCTAGTTCCAGCTATTTCGTTATACCAAGAGGTCTTTCACTATCTTTTTGAGGCCGTCGGTGTCGATTTCATAGCGAGCATACAGATCTTCCGGATAGCCGATGGCTGAGTAGATATCCGGAATTCCCAGCCGTTTAAATTTAATTCCCAATCCGGCATCCGAAAGTGTCTCTGCCACGGCACCGCCCAGTCCGCCGATGATGGAATGTTCCTCGGCCGTTACGACCACGCCACAGGATTCGGCCGCAGAAATGACAGTCTCGGTATCAAGCGGTTTGATGGTATGCATATCGATAACTTTGATTTTCATGCCTTCTTCATTCAGCATGTCCGCAGCATCAACAGCGGCCTTTACACAGACGCCGCAGGCAATCACTGCTGCATCCGTGCCATAATCCCGCATGGTAATACTCTTGCCGATCGTTAAATCAAAATCTTCACTTTCATGGGCCATGGGCTCGAGGGCGCGGCCGATTCTGATATAAATCGGCCCTCTATCCTTTGCGGTGGCTCTGACTACCTTGGCTGTCTCAATAGAATCGGCCGGGACCACGACCGTCATGTTCGCAAGGGAGCGTAAAATTGCGATATCTTCGATTGCATGGTGAGTGGTTCCACCGTTTCCCATGGAAACTCCTGCATGGGTGGCAATTATCTTGACCGGCAAATTCGGATAGGCCACATCATTGCGAATCGTTTCGGCACATCTAAGCGAAAGGAAGGCTGCCATAGTCGAAAGGAAAGGCAGTTTACCGCTGACAGCCATACCGGCTGCCGCAGCCACCATGTTGGTTTCGGCTATTCCGAAGTTGAAAAAACGCTCTGGAAAAACCCTGCGGAAATCACCGGTCTTATTGGATCGCATGAGATCCGAGGTAAGCACTACAATGTCTGGGTTGGTTTCGGCCAGTTCACTGATCACCTTGCCGTACACCTCTGCCTGGGTAAGTTGATCATACGTGTCGGTGGTAAACGTAAACCCGTTTACAATTTGTTTTTGTATATCTGTCATTTCTCTACCCTCCTTGCCGGACGGCTGGAATGAATTGACTTCCAGGCCTCTTCGGATTTCTCCGCATCAAGCCCGGAATAATGCCAAATCGGGTCATTCTCCATGAAATCCACGCCTTTGCCTTTAACCGTGCGCGCAATCACCAGGTTCGGTGCCTCGCTTTCAACTGGAGGCAAAGAATCAAAAGTATCGACAAGCTGTTTCATATTATGACCGTCTATATCGCTCACATTCCAGCCGAAGGACTCCCAGCGCTCTCTTATAGGCTCAATTGACATGATTTCCTCGGTTGGCCCGTCAAGACTCAATCTGTTGCGATCTATAATGGCAGTAAGGTTTCCAAGTTTGAAATGGCTGGCCGACTGGGCAGCTTCCCAGACCATGCCCTCATTGATTTCTCCATCACCCAACAACACAAAGACTCTCCATTTTGCCTTGTCGAGCCTCGCGGTCAGTGCCATGCCTACCCCCACAGAAAGCCCATGCCCCAGAGATCCGGTGCTCATCTCCACGCCCGGAATCTTATTCATGTCCGGGTGCATGCCGAATGGACTGTCAAGCCGGTTGAATGTCTCCAGCCAGTCTTTGGGGAAAAACTCAAGATCCGCCAATACCGGACAGTAGGCAATGGCCCCATGACCCTTGGACAGAACGAAGCGGTCACGGTCCGCCCATTTGGGATCGCCGACTTTGAGATTCATTGCGTGGTAATGTAAAGCAACGATAATGTCCGCCATTGATAATCCACCGCCCATGTGTCCGCCGCCGGCGATAGCAGAAAGGCGAATAACCTCACTACGCAACTCTTCGGCCTTATCATCAAGAAAATCGTGGAGTTCGGCCTTGGTCGCAAATTCTTTAACTCCCATTTTATACCTCCTTTGTTCGTATACCTCAGATATACGCAGCTGTAATTATGCTAGCCGATTGACCCGCCGTCGACAAAGATCACCTGTCCGGTGATATAGGCTGATTCTTCGCTGGCCAGAAAGACAGCTGTTCCGACAATGTCCTCGGGTTTTCCGATGCGTCCCTTGGCAATCTTCCAGGTCTCCAGAGCCTCTTTGATTGGCCCTTCGCTGTAAAGATGCTGCGTCATGGGGGTATTGATGTAGCCCGGAGCTATTGCATTGACATTGATCCCTGTCAGGGCGAGTTCTTTGGCAACGGCAATATTAAGCCCGACAATCCCGCCCTTGGCTGCGGTATATTCAGCAACTCCGGGACCACCCACAAAAGGAGCCAATGAGGCAATATTGACTATTCTGCCTGCTTGCCGGGGCAACATCGATTCTCTGAGTACAGCCCGGATGCAGTAAAATGAACCGTACAGGTGGACCTTAATGGTCCTGTCCCATGATTCATCCTCAATTTCCGTAATACCATGCATAGGAAAGGTCCCGGCAGTATTTACCAGAATGTCTACTTGACCAAGCCTGGCGACAATATCCTTAACCATCCGGTCGATGGCGGCACTATCGGTTACATCAACAATGAATTGTATTCCTTCTGCTCCCTCCTTGCGAATATCCTCCATAAATGGATCCATTGCATCATTGTTCAGATCGCACAGGCAAACTTTGGCTCCTTCACGGGCATAGGCAGCACCGATTGCTCCCCCAATCCCTCCTCCTCCTCCGGTTATTAAGGCCACTTTATCTTGTAGTCGCTTCATAGGATCACCTCAGCACTCGATCATGATTTTTACCGGCTCTCCGGTTTCATGCAATTCAAAAACATCGGCTGCCTTTTCCAGCGGAAGATGATGGGTAATCAGTGCATCCAGTTCAAGTTTGGGCAGCATATTAATGGCGCGGGGGAAAGAGTAGGGAGAGAAGAATACCGCCTTAATGGTCATCTCTTTGTAATACATGATAAACGGGCTGATAGGCAGTGTAAGCTCTATCGGGTAGACAGCAAAAAAGAACAGCGTCGACTTCATGCCGGTAATATTATAGGCATCCATGGCCGCTTTTTCATTGCCCGAGGCTTCGATCACCACATCAAACCCTCTGTTCTTGCTCACATCAAAGGCCTTCTGCATGATATCTTCATTGGTGGGATCGACAACCACATCTGCTCCCAGTTTTCTCGCCAGGTCGCGTTTGGATTCCACCGGCTCCGAAACAAGCGTCAGCGCTGCACCGGAACGAATAGCCAATTGCAGCAGCAACAGTCCGATCGGCCCTGCACCTATGATGGCAACGCTCATGCCCGGCTTCATATTCGCCATATCAATGCAGTGCAGACAAACGGAGACCGGTTCGGCAAAAGCGGCCTGATCCAGGGTGATGCCCTCGGGAATAGCGAATACCTGCTGCCTGTTTACAACCATGTACTCTGAAAAACCACCTGTGGGCTTCCACAAATCAATGAGCTTCTCGCAGAAATGCTGCTGTCCGTTGCGACAGCGATAACATTCGTTACAATAGAGAACAGGATTGGCAACCACCATCTGGCCGGGCTTGATATCTTGCACCTGTGTGCCCACTTCCTCTACGATTCCAGAGATTTCATGGCCTATGAAAAACGGATACTCTCCGGGTGGCGTAAACGTGCCCACATACTGGGAATGATCGGTCCCGCAGAGCAATCCCCGTTTATTTCTGATCTTGACATCATGCGGCCCCACAGACGCCACAGGCACCTCTTCCAAGGCGACATCCCTGATCCCTTTCAGTAATAATGCTTTCATGCTTCCCCCTTTCCTGTAATAAAATGGTAGATCGCTCCAAAATGTATGCGTCAAGTAAAACAGATTCCATTAATCAAGACACTTTGCTCGCTATGGACATTGTGCTCCTTGATAAAAACCTACTCTTTTTTTAAGGAGTTCACTAAAAACATCCCTGATTTGCCCTTCTGTTTGCAAGGACTGCGGGTTTTCCCGTTTGCCAATCTCATAGATGTCGAATTCAGGGGTTGCATACCCAGGATTTCATGCATATTCGCAGCTCCTTTGATAATCGCCTTCAACTCATCATCACTAAACTTTTTCAGCCCCCGCTGAAGAGCGTAGTAGGTATGATCTTCAGATGCCTTCATCAGCATCTCTCCCGCAGGCTCAAGTGAGACTAATACGTTGCGTTTGTCTTGGAGGTCTTTGCATCGTGAGACCAATTTGCGTTTTTCCAACCGGTCGACCGCTCTGCTGGCCGTTGAGATATGGATATTAAGCTCCTGTGCGATCTCACTCATGCACGCTGCAACTCGCTTGCGAAGAAAATACAACAGGTAGGAATCCTGGTAGGTCATATCGAACAGAAGAACCTTGAGCCGGTCAAACTGGTAGATAGCAGCCATTGCTTGATAAAGGATTTCGTCGATTTCTTGCCTGGTTACAGTAGTGATCATGAGAGAACTCACCTGTTCTAATTTATTTATCATAATACTTGTATGAGCACAAACAATATTTTATTTGGCAAATCAAAACAGGCCTGCAAAGGGATATTCCTTTTTTTTCTTTTGCTTTTTATTTGTGTCTATGCAAATAAATTATGCAGGGATTGGTGATACTTCTAAAAACTGTCCGAATGCGGAGTATGTTTTTGATGGTGTTTTCCCATACATTTGATGCAATACAAGCAATACTTTCTGGTATTTTGCGAAACAACATCAGCAGCACGCAAAAACCTGGTTCCACATTTGACTTGCCCGGCTGAATAATTACTGTTGTATGGTATCACAGCCCACATCATTTTTTGAGGAGGAATTTTTTATGAAGTCGATATATTTCGATGTAAACATTCCGAAAATATTTGCCACAAAGCTGCTGGGCAGGGTAAAACCATCGGTATATTTCTCCCGTATTTCTCCTGTTCAATACGGATATATCCCTGACCAGGATCTGCCTGGAGCGAACTGGGTCAGGGTCAAGAATAAAATGACCGGCATATGCGGGGCCGACCTCTCAATGTTTTTTGTCAAGGCAACCCCAAAAATTTCCATTGCCGCACTACCAGGTGTCCCCAGGGCCTTCATGGGCCATGAAGTTATAGGGCAGGTCGTGGAAATCGCCTCCGGGGTTACAGACCTGAAAACCGGCGACAGGGTAACGCTGCAGCGCTTTCTGCCGTGCTGCTCCATGAAGGAACTGCCGCTCTGTGATCCCTGCCGGGAAGGAAATTATACCCTGTGCGAAAACTTTTCCGAAGGCGCTCTGCCGGCAAACCTGGGGGCAGGCTTTGGTGATCACTTCATTGCTCATCGTTCCCAACTCGTTAAAGTCCCGGACCAGATAACCGACGATCAGGCGGTCCTGCTCGAGCCGGCCTCTGTCTCGCTGCATGCCGTACTCAAACGCCCGCCCAAGAATGGAGAAAAGGTGCTGGTAATCGGTGCCGGTACCATTGGGCTCAACGTTATCCAGTTTGCCAAGATTATCAATCCCGAATGCAGTGTGTTCCTGCTGGAAAAAATCGATTTTAAAAAAGAGCTCGGGCGCACACTCGGGGCAGACCACATTCTCGAAGGCGATCCGTACGAGGCGGTAGCCAAGGCTACCGGGGGCAAACTCTATCGGGGGCCTCTCGGCAACAATAACATCCTGGGAGGATTTGATCTGATATATGACTGTGTCGGCCACTCTGGTACCATTCATGATTCTCTGCGCTGGCTCAAGGCCAAGGGCAGCTATGTCATGATCGGTAACCAGCTCGAGCCGGTTGCCTTCGATCAGACTCCGCTATGGCAGCAGGAACTGTCCATTGTGGGAGTCAATGCCCATGGCTGCGAAAAATATAAAGGGAAACGCATCAGCAGCTTTGATCTGGCCATGCAGATGATTAAACAGGGCAAAGTAAACTTAAATGGATTCATCACCCACAGATTTCCTCTGGATGAATACAAGGAGGCCTTTAGTCTGGCTCGTGACAAAACAGGGCAGGTGATTAAAATCGTCTTCTTGATCGGATAATACAAGGATTAGCAAGCTTTCCAAGCACGGTAAAATCCAATATCGGCATTGATTCCGATGTGTATACCTGTATATTATGCTATAGTAAAGTACTCCTGTGCTAAAAAATCAGCGCGAGGGAACACATGATACATGAGATCACCGATCAAAACTTTAAAGAACAGGTGCTGAACTCGCCCAGGACGTTTTTACTCGAATTTACCTCACCATGGTGCGCAGCCTGTAAGAAAATATCTGTGCTCCTTGATACATTCTCTAAAAACGTACAAGACATCCTCATCGGAAAAATCGATATCAGCACCAGCCCCAAAACCGCTGCAGAGCTACAGGTCCTTTCGGTTCCAGTGGTGATCATTTTCAAAGCCGGCAAAGAAATAAAGCGCCTGTCAGGACAGATAAGCGAAAAGAATCTTGCACACGAGGTTGAAAACCTTAAATGATACAAACCCTTTTAAACAACTTTGACTTTTATTTACAGAGCTCGGTGTTTCTTACCCTCCTGGCAGCATATCTGGGAGGGGTTCTGGTAAGTTTTACGCCCTGCATCTACCCTGTAATCCCCATCACTGTGGCTTATGTCGGAGGACAAAGCCACGGATCGAAAACCAAGGGTCTTCTGCTTTCCATTATATATGTGCTGGGCACCGCCGTAACATACACCGCCTTGGGCGGCATCGCTGCCATGTCCGGCTTATTTTTCGGACAGATCCAAACCAGCCCATGGACATATTTTATTGTAGCTAATATATGTATCCTGATGGGCCTCGCCATGCTCGACGTGTTTACCTTTCCCCTGCCCGGATTTTTAAGCCAGGCCCACACAGCTGCTACAAAAAAAGGTGTCCTCGGCGGTTTCCTGTTGGGAATTGCATCAGGTCTTGTTCTGGGGCCATGTACCGCGCCTGTGCTCGGGGTTCTGCTGAGTTATGTCGCTACTAAACAGAACGTTTTCTATGGTATGAGCCTGCTGTTCGTGTTCGCCTTTGGTATGGGAACGCTGCTTATTCTCGTAGGCACCTTCACCGGCCTGCTCACTAACCTGCCCAAGGCCGGAGCATGGATGATCAAGATTCAGAAAACGTTTGGCTGGCTGCTGATTGCGATTGGAGAATATTTCCTCTTTACAGCAGGGACATTCAGTATCTAAAAAAGGAGACTGTATGCAGAAAAAAATAATTGTATCTTTTATGCTGTTTTGCCTGATAAGCCTTATGATCATCGCCGGTGCAGAAGCTAAAAACCAAGAAGAAAATTGGGATATAAAACAGCAAACAATTGAATTTATGGCTCCGGATTTTACCCTGTCCGACCTTGACGGCAATACTGTATCCCTGAACAGTCTGCGGGGTAAAGTTGTTCTAGTCCTCTTTACAACCACTTGGTGCCCGTATTGTATAAAAGATATCCCCAACCTGAAAAAAACCTACGAACAATACTGTGATAAAGATTTTGAGCTTTTGGCCGTCTACATCCAGGAAAGCCAGCGAAAAGTATCCTCGTTTGCGGCAAAATACAATCTTCCTTACACGGTTCTGCTTGACACTAAAGGAGCGGTCGCGCGTTCCTACGGGGTAGTGGGAGTTCCCACAAAGGTGCTCATCGGCAAAGATGGTAAAGTCTACTGCAGGGCCTGCCGCACCCTGGATATTATGCTGAAAGAACTTATCGGCCCCTGATTGGAAACCCTATGCGACCAATTTTTCCACAACCCTCACGGCGGCAACACCATCCTTGGCGTATACTGCCCCGATGGAGCGGGCATAGTCTTCGGTAACAACTGCGCCTCCGATCATAAATACGCATTTCAGCTCCTGAGCTCTTGCCATTTCAACCACCTCGCGCATATAGGCCATGGTAGTAGTCATAAGGGCTGAAAGCCCTACAACATGGGGTTGATGTTCTTTGATCGCCTCAATAATACGTTCGCTGCTGACATCCTTGCCGAGATCAATAACCTCAAAACCATGATTCTTGAGCATGAGTGCGACAATATTCTTGCCGATATCATGGATATCGCCCTGTACCGTGGCCAGGAGAATTTTCTTTTTCGCGCCCATGCGGGCACTGTCTTTGATTAGATATGGCTCAAGATATTCAAAGGCCTTTTTCATGGTTTCTGCACTTGCAATAAGCTGCGGCAGGAAGTATATCCGTTTGTCGTAAAGATCTCCCACCTTTCTGATGGCCGGAATTAGAAAATCATTGATCAGGGTGTGCGGATCGATCTGTTCTGCAAGCGCCTTGTCAATTATTCCGATGATGTCCTCGCGGTTACCTTCAAGCACTGACTCCTGTAGTCTGCCCTCAACGCTCAAAGCCTCGGTCGCCAAGCGCTGTATATCAATCGATTCCTCTTTTGTAAAATACGATACAAACGCTTGGGCCTCACGATCCCGCCCACACAAGACATCTGAGGACAGCTTGATGTTGATAAATTCATCACTGGCGGGATTGGCAATGGCAAGTGTCAATCCATGCGAAACCGCCATGGCCAGGAAGGCGGTGTTAATCCATTTTCTCTGAGGAAGCCCAAAGGAAACATTGGAAAGTCCCACGACGGTGCGCATGCCGAATTCTTGTGTGCACCATCTAATGGTCCGCAATGTTTCCAGGGCCGCACCTTGGTCGGCCGAAACGGTCATTGTCAAGGCATCAGCGATGATGTCCTCTTTGGAAAATCCATATGCCCTGGCCCGCTCAAAGACTGTCTCGATAATCCGTGTGCGTTCATGAGAAGTCTGTGGAATTTCTGTGCCGCTAAGTGGCAGCAGAATGAACATTGCTCCGTATTTTGAGGCCATTTCAAGCAACGGCGTTTGCTTCTTCTCCTCTCCTGAAATGGAATTGATCAGGGACCTTCCGGGATAGAGCCGCAAAGCGGCTTCAACAGCATCGGCATCAGTTGAATCAATTACCAGCGGGAGATCCGTGGCGGTGGAAAGAAATGAAATCACGGAAGTAATGGTTTTTATCTCATCAAGACCAGGCACGCCTACATTTACATCCAGCAGGCATGCTCCCTGATGCTCCTGTTCTTTGGCAAACTTCCTCACCAGCGACATCTTTTTCTGAGAGAGCTCATGCTGCAGGTCCTTCTTTCCAGTCGGGTTGATCCTCTCCCCGACAATTACAAGCGGCCCTGTCTTTTCAAGTACAACATTTTTCCTGGCAGAGCTCAACGCTGCAATCGAATCTATTACAGGCGCAACGGGTGCAAGGCCTGTGATCGCTTTTTTCAGGGCCTGAATATGTGCCGGATACGTCCCGCAGCAACCACCTAATATGTTTACCCCTGCAGAAATAAAGTCCGGGCCATATGATGCGAACTCTTCTGGCGACATATCGAAAACCGTTCTGCCCGAGACCAGCTTGGGAAAACCTGCATTCGGCTTGGCCACTAAAGGAACATGTGCATATGGCTTCATCTGCTTTATAAGAGGGATCATCTCCTGCGGGCCTGTCGAGCAGTTGCATCCCACGGCATCGGCTCCGAGTGACTGCAGGGTAATTAGCGCTGTAGTCGGATCTGTTCCGTTTAAGGTGTAACCGCTCTTTTCAAAGGTCATTGTTACCATGGTGAACAGATCAGAGATCTCTTTTGCTGCGATCAAGGCTGCCCGGGCTTCCTGAATGTCCAGCATGGTCTCGATAATGAAAAGATCAACCCCGCCTTCAATGAGCCCCTGCATCTGTTCTTTAAAGGCGGAAACCGCCTCTTCAAAGCTCAAAGGACCGAACGGTTCGATAAAATATCCTGTAGGCCCGATATCTCCGGCCACAAGGGTGTTTTTACCCACAGTCTTCCTGGCCAGCAGAGCCAGCGAGCGATTTATCTGGCGTGCATTACAGTTACCGTAGAGCGATAGTTTGTAAGGGTTGGCTCCCAGGGTGCAGGTATAAATGATATCGGCACCAGCCATTTGATACTGCACGTGTATCTGCTGAAGAATATCCGGATTCTCGAGGCACCATAGTTCGGGGCTGACTCCGTCGGGCATGCCCTTTTCCTGGAGAAAGGTCCCCATCGATCCATCAAGAATAATAATTTGCTGGTTGATTCGAGCATCCATTTCCATTTTGTTAATCAAATCCGACCTCCTGGACAGATGAGCGTGATCTTCATCCAATCTCCCGTATTCCTGCAACAGCAGTAACCGACTTCTCCGGAATGAGTATATGACTGTGCGTCAGGGAGATTCCTAATCGATTGAGCATCAGCAGAGAATATATGCTTTTTTGATTCTCCATCAAAAAATCTCCATATCCTGCTGAAACGCGACGAGATGTAAGCGTTTTCATCTCCCGCATCAGAGATTGTCTGAAATATGACATTAGCCAATCGAGCGAGGCATCCACAACCTCGCTTGCGGTTGCATCAAGCACCACCGCCCGAGTAA
>JAFGIF010000248.1 GCA_016929755.1 Deltaproteobacteria bacterium
TCCCTTTTAATATTTATAAATAAAGGCTTTTACTTGACACAAAATCAAAGCTTAACTATAGTTTTGGCGAAACGTGTTACTGTACATGTGTCCAGGAAAAGTAGCTTGTACAGTAGTTTGGGGGGCGGGCAACCAGAATATATATGATAACCTTCAAGAACGTACACAAATGGTTTGGAGATCTTCATGTTCTCAACAATATTGACTTTCATGTAGACCCTGGCGAGGTTGTCGTCATCTGCGGTCCCAGCGGTTCCGGCAAGAGCACCCTTATTCGCTGTATCAACAAGTTGGAGCCTATTCAGGAAGGTGAGATCATTGTAGACAATATGCCCATTCATGATCCAAAGATTAACCTGCGCAGACTGCGTGAAGAAATCGGGTTCGTCTTCCAGCAGTTCAATCTTTATCCCCACATGAGCGTTTTGGAGAATATCACTCTTGCACCGATCAATGTGCGCAAGCAAAAAAAAGAAGAAGCCGATGCCATTGCTCTCGAGCTGTTAGAAAAAGTAGGTATTAGTGAAAAAGCCCATTCCTTTCCTGACCAGCTTTCCGGCGGGCAGCAGCAACGGGTTGCGATTGCCAGGGGGCTGGCGATGCGACCGAAAATCATGCTTTTTGATGAGCCCACTTCAGCCCTTGATCCGGAGATGATCAACGAGGTTCTGGATGTCATGCGCAACCTGGCGCATGAGGGTATGACCATGCTGGTTGTCTCGCATGAAATGGGGTTCGCCCGTGAAGTAGCCCATCGTGTGGTATTTATGGATGAAGGCCAGCTGATTGAAAGTGCACCTCCCGAAGAATTTTTTTTAAGAGCCAAGCACGAACGTACAAAACTATTTCTGAGCAAGATTCTGACACATTAGCGGAGCACGGATAACTATGGCGAGCAGCAAACGGTGTTTGCAAAATAATATCAAAACTTAAAGGGGGAGGTTATGAAGAACCTGGTAAAATGGTTTGTGTTAGGATTTACCTTTGTTTTATTGGTGGGCACATCCGTCTGTTATGCCGGTACTACGTATGACAGGGTCAATGAAGCCGGAGTGGTGCAAGTCGGCCTGATGTACAACAGTATCCCGGCGGCTTATTTCAATGACAAAAATGAATGGGTCGGGTTCGATGTGGATATTGCCGAAGAAGTTGTGCGTAGAATCGGGCAGTCCATGGGCAAAGAGCTGAAAGCCGAGCGGGTCAAATTGAACAATAAGACCCGGATATCGTTCCTTACCTCCGGCAGGATCGATATGTCGACCGCCAATATGACCCATAAACGCGAACGTGACAAGACCATCGATTTTTCTATCACATACTTTTTCGATGGACAGAAAGTTTTGGCCAAGAAGGGGCGTTATTCCAAGCATGAAGATTTTATAGGCAAAAAAATTGCCTCAATGCAGGGTACAACCAGCGAAAAGAATGCAATTAACCTTTTGAAGAAACTCGGTGATACGAATGCTGAGAAAAACGTGATCAGCTTTCAGGATGAGCCCTCATGCTTCCTGGCTCTGCAGCAGGACAAGGTGGCAGGGTGGTCGACCGACAGCACCATTCTGCTTGGATATGCTGCAAAACAGCCGGGGGAATATGAACTGGTCGGAGATTTTTTCAGCGACGAGCCCTATGGTATAGGTATTCCTGAAAATGACAGCGACTGGAGGGATGCGGTAAACTTTGCCTTGCAGGATATGTGGAATGACGGGACCTACAAAAAGATCTACGACAAATGGTATGGTCCTGATACACTCTACTATTTCCCACTGACCGAAAAGATCGAGATGTGGCCGTAATGTAGCAATATCGTGCACGCAAAACTGCGGCCCCTTTCTCCGGGCCGCAGTTTTTTTGCTTCATTCTTTATTGATAAGATGACAGAAATCAGAGCAATCAGAGGGTGAACAGTGAAAGCACCGAAGCGCGGGATTCAGCAGTTTGGAGTATTTGCAGCAATTGCACTGATTCTTTATGTTATTTTTTCCCATGCAGATTTCGGCTATGATTTTTACTGGGCGGTTCTGTACGAAGACAACCCCACCTACCACGAGATTTTCGGGATGTGGCTGCTTCGTGGGTTCATCCTTACCATTAAAATATCGCTGATAAGTACAGTCATAGCTTTGGTATTGGGTACCATTTTCGGCATAGCGCGACTATCGCAGTTCAAGCCCGTCTATTACCTGGCTACAGGATATGTTGAATTCTTTCGCAATACACCGCTTCTGGTACAGCTCTTTTTCTGGTACTTCGCTTTACCCATGGGTCTGCCCGAGCCTGTTCGAATGTTTTTAAACGAACACAACTTAGAGTTCTGGGCGGCATCAGGAGGGCTGGGAGTTTATACCGGGGCATTCGTGGCTGAGATCGTGCGGGCCGGGATCCAGGCAATTCCCCATGGCCATCTCGAAGCTTCGTTTTCGTCCGGATTGTCGAACTTGCAGACCCTGCGCTATGTAATTCTGCCCCAGGCATTCAGGGTGATCATTCCGCCCTTGGGCAGTGAATTTCTGAACAATATGAAGAATTCTTCACTGGCAATGACTATCGGGGTTGCGGAACTATGCTGGCAGTCGCAGCAGATAGAGTCATTCACGTTCAGGGGGTTTGAGGCGACCTCTGCAGCTTCTTTGATTTATCTCGGTATGTCTCTGGGAATCTCTTTAATAATGAATACTGTCAATCATCACCTCAAAATCGGTCAGGAAAAAAGTCTTACCATGCTCGATCGGGTGTTCGGTATTGCTTTTTACCCGGTTTTGCTCATTGCCAAAGCCCTCAGCATTTGTGTCAATTGGGGTATGGGCAATATAAGAGGTAAACAGACTCATCTTCAGGAGGATGAGGCTCTCTTTGTATCTATCTGGACACGCTTGTTCCAGAGAGTCGGCAAGCTGTTAATCTTCTTGGGAAAATCTCTTTTTGTTGCGTTGTTTTTCGGAGTGGTGATTCTGATCGGATATGCCCTGTGGTCTTTTAACTGGGATGTAATCTGGGGTAATTTACGCTCGCTCTTGATATGGACATTTCCCAAGGGAGGCCAGGGAGAGATCTTTTTCGGCATGGGCGGGCTTAGCCTGAGTATTGCTATTGCCGCGATTGCGCTGTTTGTGAGCTTTTTTATCGGTCTGGTCTTTGGGTTGGGAAGATTAGGCAAGAACCCGATCATAAGCACTGTCAGCGTTCTCTATATTGAGATTATCCGCGGAAACCCTTTGATTATGGTAATCTTCTGGGTGTACTTCTTTTCACCGATTATCACCGGGATGCAGATCAACGTATTCTGGAGTGCCACAATCGCTTTTACGGTTTTTTCCGGAGCATACCTGGCCGAGATTGTCCGGGCCGGGGTTAGTGCTATCCCTCACGGACAATTTGAAGCAGCTACCGCTTCGGGCTTAAACTATTACCAGACAATGCGCAAGGTGGTCCTTCCGCAGGCTCTCAAAATCATGATTCCCGCCATAGTCGGGCAGTTTATCTCTTTGTTTAAAGATACTTCGCTGGCCTATATTATCGGGGTGTTCGAACTGACTACAGTGGCGCAAACCCTCAATAACCGCCTGATGATCTATCCATTCGAGATATACACAACCATAGCGGTGCTCTATTTTATCTGTTGTTACTCTATGAGTATTGTGGCCCGCCGTTTGGAAATGAAATACACACCAA
>JAFGIF010000249.1 GCA_016929755.1 Deltaproteobacteria bacterium
ATCAAGAATCTCATTTCGCGTTTCCAGATATAATTCACCGCCGCCCGGCATGGCTTGCCAGGCATTCACATATAAATTCAACAAAACCTGGTCAATCTGTCCACGATCGACTTCAACCGTCCAGATATCATCTTGCAACTTGCAATGAATGCTGATCTCTTTTTTTTCCGTCCGAACATTTCCGAGCTTTTGGCTATAAGTTCATTAATCATAGTCGGTTTTGCCGCGTATTTACCACCCCTGACAAACCCGAGCAACTGTTTGGTCAATTCCGATCCATTACGGACATAGCGTTCGATGTTTTTCAGCCGTTCAATAAATTGATGTGACGCGTCAATATCCAGCATCAGCAGGGATGCATTTCCCTGAATGCCCATCAGCAGATTATTAAAGTCGTGTGCAATTCCCCCAGCCAGAGTACCAATTGATTCCATTTTCTGGGCTTGCTGCAGTTGGCTTTCCAAAGATTTATTTTCTAATTCGGACCGCTTACGTTCGGTTATATCCAGAAGCGATGCGTGAGTTAATTGCATACACAGAACCAAACGATTTTATATCATTCTATAACCGCTCCCCTGGCTGCCGAGGATACATACTTCACATACCTCTGCATGAATCCCGTTGGGATCTCACGTTCGTATGGCTTCCACGCTTTCAGCCTGTTTTTAATTTCCTTTTCGGTGAGCTTCACATAAACTCTTCGGCCCGGAATATCAATGGTTATCTCGTCGCCATCTTGAACGGCGGCTATCGGACCGCCATCATAGGCCTCGGGTGATACATGCCCGATGCAGGGCCCCTGGGTTCCGCCCGAAAACCTCCCATCGGTTATCAATGCCACCCTGTTCTTGCCTGTCAGGCTCAGCGCCATGGTAGCCGCCAGCATTTCCGGCATGCCCGGCCCGCCCTTTGGCCCCTCATTCCTGATAATCAGAACCTCACCTTCGGTAATATCATTCGCATTAATCGCGGCGATACAGTCTGCTTCGCTTTCGAACACCCTGGCCCTGCCTCTGAAGACCCGCATATCTTGGGCAACGGCAGATTGTTTTACCACTGCTCCATCTGGTGCCAAATTACCGTAGAGTGCGACCGTCCCTCCCTCCGGCAAGTATGGTTCGCGTTTGTCATGAATGACCTCACTATCAAGCACGGTTGTCTCATCTACAATATCTTTGAGTGTTTTCCCGCAAACATTCAATGCATCGAGATGCAGATCATCTGCAAGCATTTTCATCACGGCCGGGATACCGCCCGCGATAAATAAATCCTGAAGGCCATATGGCCCATTAGGGGAAATGCCGCACAATGTCGGGATCTTTTCGCTGAAATTATTAAATATGTCCAATGACAGATCTATGCCCAACTGATGGGCAATGGCCGGGATATGCAGGGCCGCATTGGTCGACCCGCCGATCGCCAGATCAACCATGACGGCATTTTCGATTGATTTTTGGGTTAATACCTTATCGACACTGAAGTCTTCTTCAATCATCGACACAATGCGCATGCCGACTTTACGCGCGAAACGCAATTTCTCGGCATGGAATGCAGGCACACTGGCTGATCCGGGAAGTGAAAGGCCCAGGGCCTCGGTCAACGACTGGAAGGTATTGGCCGTGCCCATCACCTCGCAGGATCCTGAACTGGCACAGGTTATGACTTTGAGCTTATCAAAAATATCATCATAGGCTTCATGCCCGATACCTTTCATTTTGGGATCAAAACGCATCTGCACAACATTCGGTCCGCCGGTGAGAAAAATAGACGGCAGATTGAGCCTGGCCGCGGCCATGATCATGCCGGGGATAATCTTGTCGCAACTGGCAATCATTACCAGCGCGTCAAAGCGCATGCTGCGCACGTGCGTTTCAATCATATCTGCAATAAGATCGCGCTGGGCCAGCACATAGCGCATACCCTCATTGCCTTCGGTCAACCCATCGCAAGGAGCAGGCACATTGAACTCAAAGGGGATTCCTCCGGCAGCGTGGACACCCTCCTTGACCCTGTCTGCTATTGTGCGCAGATGATTATGCCCGGGGTTGATATCAGTTAGTGAATTTGCCACCGCAATCATGGGCTTTTCACTCAATTCCTCGATGTCCATGCCTGTACCCATGCAGATTGTCCGGCGCACGAGACTCATGGGACCGTCTGTCATCCTGAAAATATCCTGACTTTTCGGTTTCTTCATCAAAACCTCCTGCAATACCATATTTAATACAGTAAGAAGCTTCCCTTCCGAAATTGATTGCACACGCATTACAATCAGAATGCAAATAAAACATCCTTGAATAACCTGTCCAGTTACACAAAAGCATCAAGGAATACATACTTACTGAATACGGTATGGTAAGTAATTTTCGAATTTATGTCACGTTAATTTTCATAACTACAACTTGCTTGCCTCATTTCCGGTCCTGATCAATTCCAATAGTTCATTTTAATCATCTTTGATTTAATTGTACAATTTAACCAGGATATTCTCCTCATTAGCGGTTGAAAAATTGTTTGCCCGGAGCAGGTTAAAGGTCAGAGAAACCATTGGACTTGAATATCACACAACTGTTATACAATATTTTGTTAATGCATATGAAATACCACGTTCCCAAGGGAGGAATCAGCAATGTTCCATACCGAAGTCTGTGATATTTTAGGAATTGAATATCCTATTATTCTGGGAGGCATGGTCTGGATCGGCAAAGCCGATCTCGCCGGCGCAGTATCCGAAGCCGGAGGTCTTGGTCTGTTAGCAGGCGGTGGAATGACACTTGATGAGATTGCATCCGAATGCAAGTTGGTCAAAAGTAAAACGAGTAAACCATTTGGTGTGAATATTCCGATGATCAGGCCGGATGTCAAGGAGATGATCGAGACATCCATCGAAAATGGAGCCTCGGTTATTACGACATCATCCGGAAGCCCCAAAAAATTTACCGGAATGATTCAAGATACGGGGTGCACAGTAATGCATGTGATACCATCGGTAGGTTTTGCCGGAAAATGCGCCGAAGCCGGAGTGGACATCATAATTGCCGAAGGCATCGAAGCCGGAGGACATGACGGTTTTGATGAAATTACTACCATGGCCCTCATTCCGCAGGTTGTGGATGCTGTTGATGTCCCCGTGATTGCTGCCGGCGGGATTGCCGACGGCAGAGGATTTGCAGCTGCTTTCGCATTGGGAGCCAGGGGTGTGCAGATGGGCACCCGTTTCGTTGCCACTCACGAATCGGCCGCACATCAAAGATTCAAAGAAGCCATCATCAATATAGACGACTGTGGCACCACTCTTACCGGCAGAACTACAGTCGGACCTACACGTTCTATAAAAAACAAACTAACGCAGCAGATTCAGGAAGCCGAGAAAAGAGGGGCAAGTACCGAAGAACTGTTCGATCTTATCGGCGAGGGGCGCTCGGCCATGGCCAGCATCGAGGGCAACATCTAAGAAGGCACGGCCTATTGCGGACAGATCGGCGGGCTTATTACCGAAATCAAAAGTGTTCGAGAAGTCTTCTCCGAGGTCCTTTCCCAGGCTAAAGAAATCTTTGAAAGGTCGCAAGCGCTTATCGCCGACTAAGGGAATTACTACAGGTCGAGATCCGGCAAGCCTTCAGCCTTTTTTGAATTTCTTACGATATGTGAGGGGGCTCATCTTCTCGATGGCCTTGAACTGCTTGGAAAAATGACTCTGATCGGAAAACCCGGCATTATAAGCGATTTCGGCCATGCTCTGATCCGTATTCATCAGGCAATATTTTCCATAGTTTACCCGGGCCTTTTTCAGGTAGTCGGAATATGAAGAGCCGGTTTCTTCCTTGAAAAGGTGCAGTGCCCGGCTGACGCTCAAACCGGCAGCCTCGGCAATCTTTTTGGCGGTGATCTTTTCAACGAAGTGTTCGTCGATGTATTCCAGCATCTTCTTGACTTCAAAAATTTTCTTCCTGTTCTTCAAGGCCGCCACAGTGAGGATAAAGTTCTCCAGGATCTTGGTCAATGCTTGACAGAGCCCTTCGAACTCCTCGATTTCATTCAAGGTGGTTAAATATGAATAGTTGAATCCCAGAAGTTCCCGGGGCTTGACTCCATATTCTATGGCAGAACGCGATAGAATAATGACCAGTTCCATGACCCTGATCTTGAGGATGTCGAAGTTCATGCCGCTGTCGAAAAAAATATAGCCCAAAAATTCGTTCAGAATTTCCTTGGCACCATTGATGTCACCCAGATATACCTTTTCAATAATCTCATCCTGTTTCTCAAGGATAAGCCGAGCCGTATCCTGATGCTCTTTTTTTATTCGTTCGATATAATAGGCTATGTTCAACTGCTGAGCACTACGCTCGCGCTTTTCGTGCAGAATCCATAGATCACTGAGGTTGTACTTTCTGACCAGGCGGAAAAGCATCTCGGCATTCTCCCGAAGCTTCTGACGGCTGACAATCCTGATGTCGAGGCCGGCCGAATCTGTTTTCGGGCTTTCCGGGAAATTGGTTTTTATAAATCGCTGAATATCAAACTCGAAATCATCCGCCATTTCCGGAAAAATGACATACCCGCTGATAATCCCCCCCACAAGCATGCCATCATGTATGATCGGCACGGTAAAACATACCAGACCCAGGGGGTTGTTCGAAAAATATGCATCTCCCCAGCGAAACGCATTCTCGATTGATTTCTGCCTCCATTGGGCCAGAATCCCTTCAATGGCACTATTCGATGCAAAGAGATCGACGTAATCAATCCGACGGTGTTCGTATATTATCTCACCGTCTTTGGCGACCAGAAGAAGCGGCAGATTGGTTTTGGCGTAGAACTCTTCTGCAACCGCTGTAAAGTCAGCCTGTTTGATCAATGTCACCGGATTCATATCCAAAACGCACCTGCACAATAGATTTTAGCATAATCATACAAAATTTACCCTGAAAGATACAATACATAAATTGTGCAATAGTGATATTGTACATATGTTCAGCCAAATAAGAGTTCGCGCGGATACATACACAGAGCTCTTTGAACTGAAGGGAGGATTTTGATGGAACACTTCGAGCAACTAGCCGCAAGTATTGAAAAAGGTGACTCTGCAAACACCAAGGCCCTGGTAAAGCATGCTATCGGGGAAAACATCCCGGCCCAGGACATTCTGAATAACGCTTTGATTGTTGGAATGAACCGGATCGGTATCAAGTTCAGAAACAATGAGGTCTTCATTCCGGAAGTGCTGGTTGCCGCCCGGGCCATGAAAGCCGGGCTGGAGCTGTTGCGGCCGCTTCTGGGCGAAGGGTCTATTGACATGAAAGGCAAGGTCGCCATTGGCACCGTTAAAGGAGATTTGCATGATATCGGCAAAAATATCGTCGGGGTCATGCTTGAAGGAGCCGGATATGAGGTCGTTGATCTGGGAACCGACGTATCAAAGGAAGCATTCCTTGAGGCTGCTCAAAATACGAAGGCAAAGATCATTGGCCTTTCTGCCTTGCTGACAACGACCATGCCCTACATGAATGAGATCATCGACACCTTAAAAGAAGCAGATCTCAGAGACAAGATCAAAGTCATCATCGGCGGGGCTCCGGTCACCCAGACCTTTGCCGACGAAATCGGGGCCGACGGTTATGCCCCGGATGCAGCCAGTGCCGTAGATCTGGTTGAATCGCTGGCATAATCAACACTTATACATAAGGTATTCCGTCATGGGAAAAGAATTACTGTTTGCGGTATTCCGGAACAAAATTCCAGAGCGTACCCCCTGGGTGCCGTTTGCCGGAGTCCACGCAGGCAAGCTCAAAGGCTACTTGACACAGGAAATTCTGACAGACGGGGATAAGCTTTTAGAATCACTGCTGGAAGTGAACAGGGTCTACAGTCCTGACGGTCAGCCAGTGATGTTTGACCTGCAGCTTGAAGCTGAAATCCTGGGGTGCGATCTGATCTGGGATAAAAAAGCACCACCATCGGTTGTCTCACATCCGCTGGCAAAGACCAGGAATATAGAACTGTCCATACCAGGCCCGGACGACGGCCGACTGCCGATTATACTGGATGTCATGCGTAACCTGAAAGAACGAGTCGGCAATACGACCGCTCTGTTCGGTTTGATCTGCGGGCCACTCACCCTTGCTTCCCACCTGCGCGGCACCGAATTCTTTCTGGACTTGATGAAGGACCAGTCATTTGTTGCAAACCTTGTTGAGTTCTGCCGGGAAGTAAATAAGAATATTGCCACATATTATATCGAGGCCGGCATGGATGTGATTGCAGTTGTAGATCCGGTAGTATCCCTGATCTCTCCCAAACATTTTGAACAGTTCTTATCCGAGGCCTATACCGAAATCTTCGCGCATATCCGCAAAACTGATCGTTTTTCATCGTTTTTTGTCTGCGGAGATGCCACCAAAAACATCGAACTCATGTGCCGGACAAAACCGGACTCGATCTTTGTCGATGAAAACATCGATATGGTCCAAGCAAAAATGATAACCGATGCATATCAGATTACCATCGGAGGCAACCTTCCCCTGACAACCGTGATGCTTCTGGGAACCCAGATGGACAACATGAAGAGCGCGGTCGACCTGATGGATAAAATGGGGCGGCAGCGATATGTGCTCGCACCCGGCTGTGACATGCCTTATGATGTGCCTGAAGAGAATGTAATCGGTATCATACAGGCGGTGCGGGATTTCGAACATACGAAAGCCATGCTGCAAAATTACACCAGGGAAAACTTCGACATTCCGGTTGACCTGCCCGATTACGGCAACCTCTTTCGGCCCCTGGTAGAGATATTTACCCTTGATTCCGCCACCTGCCCGGCCTGCGGATACATGAAAAAAGCTGTCGATGAGGCCCAAGAGCACTTCGGGAAAAAAATCGATACGGTAGAATACAAACTTACGCTCCCGGAGAATATTGCCAGGGCCAAAAAAATGAACATCCAACATGTTCCGGTCATCCTGATCAACGGCGATATAAAATATTCTTCATATCTGCCTTCACGCAACGATCTGTTCAAGGAAATCGAAGGGCATATCTAGAGCGCATTCATGACAGATATAATCCTCATAACCGGTTTCTTTGGCGCCGGCAAAACCACGTTTCTCAACAGATTGATAGATTACTATACCAGCAAACAAATGCGCATCGGAATCATTCTCAACGAGTTCGGCGAGATCAACATCGACAAGACGTTGATTTGGACTACGGATGAATATCAGCTCATAGAAATCAACAACGGCTCGATTTTCTGCAGTTGTCTGCAGTCGGTCTTTGTCGATGGATTAAAGCACTACGCTCGAAATCCGGTGGATGTTCTTCTGATAGAAACATCCGGATTTGCCGATCCATCCGGCATGTGCAGCATAATTGAAGCAATAAACAAAAATACCGGCAATGTATTTCATTACCTGCATTCAATCTGCATCGTCGACTGTTTTCACTTTCTCACGCTCATCGAAAGTGTTGCTGTTATGGAAAAACAGATCGGGGGCTGCAATATTGTTGTCATGAATAAAACAGACCTGGTTGACGATCGAGAAACTGAAGCTGTTTCCGGCAGGATCAGAAAAATCGATAGTTCAGCAATGATATACCCGGCTGTCAATGCGGATATTGAACTGGACATTCTGAACCTCGAGGATAAATTTCCGGCCGCACAAAAAAGGACTGCGCTATGCCTGAATACACCATCCTACCGTCCCGACACCTTTTACCTTACAGGAGATAACAGATTGAGACTGTCACAGTTTACAGATCTCATGAATAACGTAAAGGGAAAAGCATACCGCATAAAGGGCTACTGGAATCTGGCAGAAGGTTTGTATTTCTTTGAATCAATTAACGGGATTGTCAACCTGAGAAAAGTTATTGGCAGGAAACAGCATAAAAACGGGATTGTATTCGTCTACCAACATGATCATGACATATCGTCTGCGCTTATGGGATTCAAAAAAACTTATCTGACAACTTAGAGGAGGAATGAAATGAATGTAATGCTCAAGTTACTCAAAGGGATTGCCTATTCAAAGGGAGTGCATATCGGCTCTCTCGACGGTTATGAACGCCTGATCGCATCACTTTACGGCACTCCCGACCGGGTGCCGGTCCTCATACAGCCATACCTGTATGCTATGAACCTGCATGGTCTTTCCAGCGAAGAGTTCTTCCACGATCCGAAAAAATTCATGCATGCCTCCTACAACATGGCCACCTATTTCGGGGCCGATTCGTTCTCCCCGGTTTTTGATTTCTATAACATCGAGGCCGAGGCCCTCGGCCAGCCCTATATCTGGCAAGATCTTGACGAACCATCGGTCAACAAAGAGGACTTTCTGATCAAGCACAAAAAGGATCTGTTCGGCCTGAAACCGCCCAAACCTGGTGAAACCGGCCGCATGCCTTATGTGATCGAATCATACAAACGCTTTATCGAGATCATGGGCATTCCGCCCATGTGCTATTGCTGTGCGCCGTTTTCCCTGGCAGTGCTCATCCGAGGGCTTACCAATTTAATCATGGACATGATCGATGATCCGGATTTCGTGCACGACCTGATGAATTTCCTTTCAACCGAGGTCTGCATCCCCTGGATCAAGACCATGATAAAGGAAACCGGGACCGCCATGGTAGTCATGTCCGATGCCCAGGCCAGCCCGCCGATTATCTCACCGGATATGATCCGGCAATTCTGCCTGCCCTACGTGGAAAAGATCATCCGCGCCACCAGCACACCCCAGTGTACGGTTCTCGATACAGGGGTCTGGGGCGAAGGCGAGGTAAAACATCCTCACGATATGCTGGACATCAAGATGGACATGATGCTGCCCGGCAACAACTTCAAAGCCCTGCGCCCGTTTTTCATCCTGGCCTGGAAGGAAGATTATGAAAAAACCGGCATCCCTGTTTTGCGCCACTATGCCGAAGACAAGGGCGTAAATCTAATGCTCAATGTGCCGCCGCTGTTATTCATGCGCGGGACAACCGGAGAAATAGTCGAGACCGTGCGTATGCTTATCAAACAGGGGGCCGGTAACGGCAAGTTCGCCCTCCTGCTCAACATGATTCCGCCGGATGTCCCGGTCGGAAAGGTCCATACCGCCGTGGCGGCCGCCCACCAGTTCGGCCGCTACCCGATAAGCACCGACATTGACAAGTTGGAATTTCAGCCGCCGTCATTCACGCCGTTTGAAACATGGGTTAAACAAAAGGGGTTGCCTGTGTAACCTTATTAATTGAAACCTTTAGGCTTTATCCGCGCATCTTTTTCTTTTACAGCCGAATATCAGATGCCGAATAAATTTATAAATTTTATATCATGATGTGAATTTCTTCAGAGTGCTCATGATGGATCGAGAGATGTTTATCGTTTAATAAATTTAATTCTTCAGCTAAACATGCTAACGTTTAGTTCACCTCAAGTTAATATTAAATTCAAGTAATTGCACTACGTATCACAAATATATTTTCGTTATCTGATCTTCCACATCCTCCTTTAAAGCCGACCTAGTAAACTTTTAAACAAATATCGTTTTTATGTATTGACAAGCCTTTCTTGTAATGGTAATAAACGTTAATACTGTTTTTGTTTATTTG
>JAFGIF010000250.1 GCA_016929755.1 Deltaproteobacteria bacterium
ATTATAGCCGGCATTATTCTCGGAAAAACAGCTCCGAATATTGCTCATTACCTTGACGGGCTGGCTATCTATGTGGGTGAGGCCCCGGTTGTTTCCATCCCAATCGCCATCTGTCTGTTCTTTATGATGTATCCCATTATGGTGAAAATTGATTTCGGCGATGTTCTCAAGGCAGGTAAAAATCTGAAACCGGTAACACTGACCCTTGTCATAAACTGGGCAATCAAACCATTCACCATGTATGCCATCTCCGTCTTCTTCCTGGGCACCGCCTTTCTGACTTTTATCGGCCCGGATGCAATAGATTATGTGAAGATGCCGCTTGGCCTGGATCTGCCGGTCGGAGAAACACACGGGGTCGGCAAAGTGGTACTTGTTAATGGCATCAAGATGCTGCAGGTTCCCCTCTGGAGGAGCTACCTTGCGGGTTGCATCCTTCTGGGGATTGCCCCGTGTACGGCCATGGTGCTTGTCTGGGGTTTCCTTGCCCGGGGCAACGACGGCCATACACTCGTGATGGTTGCGATCAACTCGCTTACCATGCTTGTTCTGTATGGCCCGCTGGGTGGATTTCTGCTGGGTATCGGGCGACTGCCTGTGCCCTGGCAGGCACTGCTGCTATCAATAGGAATATATGTCGCACTGCCCCTGGTAGCAGGCTACGTTTCCCGGAAATGGATCATTGGGATAAAAGGTGAAGAATGGTTCAAGGAAAAATTTCTGCACATTCTGACCCCGGTTACAATTGTGGCGCTTCTGATTACCCTGGTGCTTCTCTTCTCTTTCAAGGGAGATGTCATTGTCTCAAATCCTCTTACCATCCTCTGGATCGCCATTCCCCTTTTCATCCAGACCAATCTGATTTTCTGGCTGGGCTACGGGCTCTCACGCCTGCTTCGATTGCCGTACGAGGATGCATCCCCTTCAGCAATGATAGGAGCTTCCAATCACTTCGAGGTGGCCATTGCCACATCAACCATGCTCTTTGGCCTTTCCTCCGGCGCTGCCCTGGCAACTGTTGTCGGCGTGCTTATTGAAGTCCCGGTCATGCTGATGCTGGTCAGGATTTGCCTGAAGACCCGTCATTGGTTTGCCGCCGAAGAACCCGTCGGGAAATAGATCGTGCAAAATAAACAATTGAAATCGATCTTTGATGCAAGCAAAGATTTCAAAATCAATAAACAACAAAAGTCCAAACAAGCTGGGAGAAATCAATGACTGAGATAAAAAACAATGTGATTGCAGCTGCCGTGGTGTGCATTATGGCTTTTTCTGCAGTCCTGCTGATGCACGAACCCTGTCAAAGCGCAGAAACCCCGTCGGACAAATCCACTGTACAATCCGCATCACAACAGCACACGAACCCGGCTCAGCCTTCCGATAAAGAGAGCCACAGCGTGATCGTCTACTATTTCCACGGAAATGTACGCTGTCATTCCTGCAACAAGATCGAGCAGTTGACAAAGCAGGCCGTCGCGCAAGGATTTGTTGAAGAGCTTCAAAAGGGCTTGCTGGAAATCAAAATAATCAATGTCCAGCAGGGAGAAAATGAACATTACGTGAAAGAGTATAAACTCTATTCAAAATCAGTCATCGTGTCAGATGAGATCGACGGCGCTGAAAAAAGATGGAAAAATCTCCGGAAAGTCTGGGAACTGCTGAATAACGAGGGATCATTCATGGCATACATCCAGGAAGAAGTGGAGCTTTACCTTCAGGGGAACTGATCGTGACCTCGTTTTCCCTGGGCATCGGCATGGCGCTGTGGTTCGGAATTCTAACCTCGATCAGCCCCTGTCCTCTGGCTACGAATATTGCCGCTGTATCCTTCATCGGCAGGCGGGTTGCCAGCCCCGCATATGTTTTGACTGCCGGCTTATTGTACACGTTGGGCAGAATGATTACCTATGTAGTCCTGGGAATAGTGCTCCTGACCAGTGCGGAGCTGATACCATCAGTTGCCAATTTTCTGCAGAATTACATGAATATCCTTGTCGGCCCTGTCCTGATCGTCCTGGGGATTATTTTGCTCGATGTTATCCCGCTCAACCTGGCCTGCATAGATTTTCAAGGAAAAACATCCACCGGGCTCGTCGAGAAATCGGGCATATTCGGTGCCGGGCTCCTGGGAATACTGTTTGCGCTTTCTTTTTGCCCGATCTCTGCGGCGCTGTTCTTCGGCAGCCTCTTTTCCCTGGCGATACAACACGATTCGAGCGTTATCATGCCTTCAATATACGGTTTTGGCACAGCCATCCCGGTAATTTCCTTTGCATTTCTGCTGGCCTTTGCGAGCCACCTGGTCGGCAGCGCCTTCAACAAGATCTCCGCCTTTGAACGCTGGGCCCGCAAAATCACTGCGGTTGTATTCATTCTGGCAGGAATATTCTATGTCTTTAGATATATGTTCCATCTGGTCTAGATTTTTTCATTCCTGTTTGTAACCGTAATTTTTTTTCTTAAGGTTGTTTCCTTTTAGTGATACCTTTTACGTATTCATTGTTTGAGATTATCTGGAAGGAGGGTTTGTCCTGTGAAAAACAGAATCAAAGTTTCTCTATATTTTACAATGATTCTCGCCCTTGTTATGGTTTCAGGTTGCGCCAAGACGATTTCGCCTGAACAGTTCCAGGATCTGCCATACAAGTATAATGTAAGCATCATGAGAGATACCTGGGGTGTGCCGCACATCTTTGGAGAGAGCGATCCGGATGTGGCCTTCGGCCTGGCCTATGCCCACGCCGAAGATGATTACCAGACCATTGAAGGCACCCTGTTGGCTGCGCGGGGCAAGCTGGCTTCGGTTTACGGCCCCAAAGCAGCCCCAAACGACTACATGGTGCACCTGCTTCGGGTTTGGGATGTGGTGAATGCCCGTTATGAAACCGATCTCAGCCCCGAGACAAAGGCGCTGTGCGACGCATATGCCGACGGGCTGAATTACTATGCCTCTCTGCATCCCAGGCAGGTTCATGCCGGATTATACCCGGCCCGGGGCATAGAC